>NZ_JBSFUU010000032.1:0-109786 GCF_053591955.1 Streptomyces sp. NPDC002845
CACATCACCCTCAGCCCGAGCCGAATCGGCGACATCGCCCGCGCCGCCCTCGCCCTCAACGGAATCTGGAAATGATCACCGCTGAGAAAACGTCAGTGGCTGCGAGCACTTGCCAGGTCAGAAAACGACCTGGGCGCTGCCGTGAGCGCCCTCAAGGCGCCTTCTCCCGGGCGCGTGGGCGGCGGTACACAACTGCCGCGCGTGGAGGGATCCGCACCCACACCCACGCCTCTTCACGAACCGCTCCACCGGTTCCGGAACCCAGGCTGACCTGGCGTTTCCCCCCGTCCGGCCGTAGCGTTCCGCCCATCGCGCCACCGCACCTTCACGAACGGGGACCAGATGGACATGGACGAGGCGGGCCGGGACATTCGCACGGTCGACGACGTGCTGGAGCTCATGGACAGGTTGTTCGCCCCGGAGGCCGACCGGTGGACGGAGGACGGAGCGGACTGGTGGGACGGCTTCTACGCCGACCGTTCCAAACTGGTGCCGTTCTTCGTGGCGAAGCCGGACGAGAACCTGGTGTCGTACGTCGAGCGCGGCCTGATCCCACCGAGCGGCCGGGCTCTGGACCTTGGCTGCGGTCCGGGGCGCAACGCGCTGTATCTGGCCTCGCTGGGCTTCGAGGTGGACGCGGTGGATCTCTCTCCGACGGCGATCGCATGGGCGGAGGAGCGGGCTCGCGAGGCCGGGGCCGGGGCCGGGGCCGGGGTGAACGTCCGGTTCGAGTGCGCGGACGCCTTCAAGGCAACCGGTTTGGACGGCCCGTACGACCTGATCCACGACTCGGGCTGCTTCCACCACCTGCCGCCCCACCGCCGTATCAGCTACCTGTCCCTCCTGGACCAACGCCTCGCCCCCGGCGGCCACTTCGCCCTCACCTGCTTCGCCGTCGGCGCCATGGGTTCCGAGCTCCCCGACGAGGCCTTCTACCGCGACTCCGCCCTCCACGGCGGCCTCGCCTACACCCCCGACTCCCTCCGCCGGATCTTCTCCGACCTGACGGAGATCGAGCTGCGCCGCATGCACGACGAGCCGCCCGAGTCGCCGTACTTCGGCGAACCCTTCCTCTGGACAGCGCTATTCCGCCGCGAGGCCCAGCTCGAACCAGGTGGCCTTGCCCGGACCGGGGCCGTGGGTGCAGATGCCCCAGGCCTCGGCACCGAATGAGATGAGCTGTATGCCGCGGCCGCTCTCGTCGTCGTAGCCGGTCGAGGTGCGGACCGTGGGCAGGCCCGGGGCCTCGTCGTGAATGAGAACCCGTAGGCGTGCCGGGTCGGCCCAGCCCGCGTGGAGGGTGACCGGGGTGGCGCAACCCTTCTCGACGCAGGCGTTGATGGCGTTGGTGACCGCCTCCGAGGTCAACAGAACGGCGGTGTCGGTGAGTTCGGGGCGCTGGGAGGCGGTGAGGAGGGTGCGGACGGTTTCGCGGGCGGCACGGACCCAGACGGGTTGGGGTGGGAAGACGAGGGAGACGTCGGTGGGGGTTGGGGGATCTTCCATAGGGGGCTCCTTCGGGTGGCTGGGCGCCTGCGCGCTGACCAGGTCCGGGCCTCGCCAACTGGGATGAGGGCGGGGGTACCTCCCCTGGGTCAACTCGCTCTTCCTCCACGATGGAGACCAGCTCGACGAGTACGCCAAAATGTTCGAGCGACTGTCAGACCTGGCGCTGTCGCCAGTCGACCCGGAATCGGCGCCCGAGTCGCACGAGTCACGCGACTCACTGACCCTGATCCAGCACGTCATGTACACCCTGTGAAAGGAACCGGCATGCCCCAACTCACATGGCAGAAGTCCTCGTTCAGCGGCGGCGGCGAAGGCAGCTGCGTCGAGCTGGCGGCATCCTCCCCGCACCACATCCACCTCCGCGAGAGCGACCACCCGCACGAGACCGCCGCCACGACACCCCACACACCGGCGAACCTGCTCCACGCGATCAAGACCGGAAGCCTGCGGGAAACAACTCACCAGTAGGCTGCCACGGGCCCCTCCCTCTCCGTTCTTATTTACCTCTGTTTTACATCGCCAATGAACGGCTCGAAAAGCAACGAAACCCCCTCTGGCCGCTCGGAAAAAGCCCATCTACACGTTTCACCAAGGATATTTGACTCTACTGGCGGACCGCCCTGAACGCCGACGCTCTCCTGGAACGCACCTTCTCGGAAGACAAGGACGTGACCATGAGCGCAAGACACAACCGGCCCGGACGTACAGGGCGGCGCACCAAGGTCGGGCTGATCGCCGGCGGCGCGGCGGTCGTGCTGGCGGCCGGGGTGGGCATCGCCGCACCGGGTGGGAGTCCCCCCGACGAGACGCCCACTCAGTCCCTGGAGGAACCCGGGCAGATCGACGCCGAGCGCACCTACCAAGCGGCGGTCGACTATCTGGTCGGCTCGGGGATGGACCGCGAGGCCGCGGAGACTCGGATGCGGAACCAGCAGCGGTACCTGGAGACGGCCGAGGAACTGCGGGCCGAGGCGCCGGACGACATCCAGTCGGCGTACATCAACAGCAATGGTGAGCTGGTGGTGAACGTCCTGACCGACAAGGGCGGCACGCTGGCGCGCGACGCCGGGGCGACGCCGCGTCAGGTCTCTGCCAGCTGGGACGAACTGACGGAGATCCGGCAGCAGTTGCTCGCTTCCGCAGAGGACGAGGCCGGCATGACCGTCGGCATCAATCCGAAGAGCGGCAAGGTCGAGGTCTCGTACTCCTCCCCCAAGAATGCCGTTGCACCGCTCCTGGCCAAGGCCGAGCAGTACGGCGACGCGGTGAAGGTCACCAAGAAGACGGGCACGCCCCAGAGGGCCGTCGATGTCCCTCCCGGACAACAGATCACGATCGGCAATCAGGGATGTACGGCCGGCTGGGGGGTTGATATCGAGGACATCCCGGGTGACCCTCGCACAACCACTACGGACGGCCTCATCACCGCCGGCCACTGTCTCGACGCGGCCACTCCGGTGCAGTTCAAGGGCCAGAACGCCGGTACCGCGTTCGACATCCACGACGGAGCGGACGGCGACTACGGTTTCGTGGAGCTGAACCAGGATCACTCCAGTGTGCCGAACCTCGCGTTCGTGGACGAGCCGGTCATCAACATCCAGAGGACGATGATCGTGGGCACCGTCGTCTGCAAGCTCGGCGTCACCACCGACGAGACGTGCGGCGAGATCGAGGCGGTCAATGAATCCGTCGAGATACCGAACCCGGACGGCAGCACCACCACGTACAACGGCATGGTGCGGGCGAGCATGTGCGTCAAGGGGGGTGACAGCGGCGCCCCCGTCTACACCTTCGCGGGCGATGTCACCCAGCCAGGGGCGGTTGTCGCCCTGGGGACCGTCGCCTCGGGCAACAACATCAACGGTCAGTGCGGGGAGGAGGTCAACCCGCCCGTGGAGAACGAGTCCCACTTCCAGCCGATCGACCCTGTCATTCCGCCGGGTGGGCCGTACGAGTTGAAGCTGGCCGGATCAGGCGGCGGAGGCAGCGGCTCCTCCTGACTCAGAGCGACCCCCAGCGACCCCCAGCGATCCAGAACGATCCGGAACGGTCCAGAGGTATCCGCGACTCCGAAGCGATCCGGAACGGGCGCCTTCCGGCACGAACCCACCCCCGCGTGAGCCATCCCTGTGTGAGCACCCCTGAGCTGATGCGGCAGGCCGCCATCCGTCCTCCAGTGCGGCCTGCCCGCCCCTCCCCTCAAGCGTGCCTCCCCGTGCCGCATGCCGCCCTTCCGGCTGCCAAGCCTCCTCCCCCCCCAGCCGCGAAAGGACGTACCCCCGTGTCAACTCGCAGTGCCAACAGTGTCGGCAGCGGCCATCGAGCCCGCCGCACTCCCCGCAGAAAGACCCTGGCCTGGCTCTCCGGCCTGGCCGTCGTGGCCGCCGCGGCCGTCATACCGTTCACCGCCAACGGCGCCGAAGGCGGAGGCGCCTACGTCGCCCTCGGCGACTCCTACTCGGCCGGCACCGGCGCCGACCCGTACATGTCCAACGACACCACGATTCCCCCGGTGGACACCCTCACGGTGAACGCCCCGCCGGCCTCGGTCAACCACAACAACAACTGCCAGCGCAGTGAGAAGGCGTACTCCGCGCTGCTCGCCAAGGAGGACGGCGGGCCCAACGGCTTTCTCGGCAGCTACACCTTCGCCGCGTGCGCCGGGGCGGTCACCCAGGACGTCCGGGACCGACAGCTGGCGGCGTTGAACGACCAGACGGACCTGGTGACGCTCACCATCGGCGGCAACGACGTCAAGTTCGCCCGGGCGATGGAACTCTGCGTCGTCCTGCCCGACATCACAGGGGGCTGCGCCGTCGCCCTCAACGACTCTCTGTCGATCATGGAGAACGAGCTGCAGCCACGACTGGAGGCGACCTACAACGAGATCCTGGACGCCGCCCCGAACCTGCGCAACCTGGTCGTCATCGGCTACCCCGAGCTGTTCGACCTGGATGGAACGTGCACAGTCCTTGAGGACGTCTTCAACCCCAGTCGGCTCGTGCGCTCCGAGATGAACCGAGCCGCCGCGCAGCTCAACCAGGTGATCAGAGATGCGGTGTCGGCCGTCGGCGGTACGAAGATGAGGTTCCTGAACCCGCAGCCCGCCTACGCGGACCATGAGATCTGCAGTGCGGAGTCCTTCCTGACCGAGCCCGTCGACACCCCCGCGCTCGGCGACTCCTACCACCCCAACGCCAAGGGGCACGCCGAGCTCAAGAAGCTGGTCCTCCGAGTGCTCCGCAGCTGACCCACGGTCAACGGCCTCCGAGTGCACCGAGAGTCTCAGCGACACGCCGCATCCACGGCGTGTCGCTGAGCCGTTCAGCTCAGCCGTCAGCCGCGCCGTTCCGCTGTGCGGCTACGGATGCAGCGACCCCTCCCCCAGTACCCGGACCCCCGTCTCCTCCCCCGGGCCGACCGACAGCTGCCCCGCGACCCGTATGTCGACCGGGCTGTCGTGGCCCGCGACCGTCACGGTGACCATGGCGTCGTGACCGTAGTAGCAGACGTCGGTCACCGTGCCCCGCACCGCGTCCTCTGCGTCCGGGTGGGTGAGTCGGAGCTGTTCCGGACGGAGCAGAACCGTGCCGGTGCGCAGGCCGGAGAGTGGGGCGGAGAGGGCGACCGTGCCCAGTGCCGTACGCGCCGTGCCGTTGCCGTCGGTCTTCCCCGGCAGCAGGACCGCGTCACCGACGAAACTCGCGACCCAGGGGTCGGCGGGGCGACGGTAGAGAGCCTGCGGGGAGTCGCACTGCGCGACCCGGCCGTCCCGTACGACGGCGACCAGGTCCGCGGTGGACAGGGCTTCCTGCTGGTCGTGGGTGACCAGCACCGCCGTGGCCCCGGTGGCGCGCAGCGCGGACCGTACGTCCGCCCGTACTCCCGCGCGCAGTGCGCTGTCGAGGGCGTTGAACGGTTCGTCCAGCAGGACCAGTTGGGGGCGGGGAGCCAGCGCCCGGGCCAGGGCGATACGTTGCTGCTGGCCTCCCGACAGCTCGTGCGGCATACGGTCGCCGTAGCCCGCCAGGCCGACCAGTTCCAGCATCTCCTCCGTACGGCGGCTGCGCTCGGCCCGGTCCACGCCCGTCAGGCCGAAGGTCACGTTGCGGGCCACGCTCAAGTGCGGGAACAGCGCGCCCTCCTGCGGCACGATGCCGACGCGGCGCCGCTCGGGAGGGACATGGGCGCCCGCGCCGGTGAGCACCCGGTCGCCCACACGGACCGTGCCCGCGTCGGCGTGCAGGAAGCCGGCGACGATCCGCAGCAGGGTCGTCTTGCCGCAGCCGGAGGGGCCGAGGACGGCGGCCAGGGAGCCGGACGGCACGGTGAAGTCCAGGCCGCGCAGGACCGGAGCCCCGGGACCGTATGCCTTGGTCAGGCCTTCGACGTGCAGTTCGTTCATGTGCGGTGCCTGCCTAGGAGGTACGAAGGGACGGCGGCCAGCAGGATCAGTGCGGCGGCGTAGGGGGCGGCCGCCGCGAAGGAACCCGCGCCCGTTTCGGTCCAGAGGCGGGTGGCCAGGGTGTCCATGCCGGTGGGGCGCAGGAGGAGGGTGGCGGGGAGTTCCTTCATGCAGACCACGAAGGTGAGGGCTGCCCCGGCCGCCACTCCGGGCGCGGCCAGTGGCACGGTCACCTCGCGCAGGACCTGCCACGGCCGCCGTCCCAGCGAGCGGGCCACGTCCTCCAGGACGGGCGGTGCCTGCAGCACGGCGGCCCGGGTGGCGGCCACCGCGACCGGCAGGAAGAGGACCGCGTACGCGCCTACCAGCAGCGGGAGTTGCTGGTAGAGGGGGTAGGCGTAGCGGACCGCGAAGAAGACCAGGGAGAGGGCGACGGTGATGCCGGGGAGGGCGTGGCCCGCGTATGCCGCCTGTTCCAGGAGCTTCGCGCCGCGGCCGCGGTGCCGGGCCGCGATCACCCCGACCGGGAGGGCCAGGACGGTGGTGAGGGCCGCGCCCGCCGCCGCGACGCCGAGCGTCGCCCAGGCGGTGTCCGCGAGCGCGCCCAGGTCCCAGGTGGCCGAGCTGCCGGCCGTGAGCCAGTAGGCGAGGGTGCCCAGGGGGAAGGCCACGGCCACGGCCACCACCGCCCCGCACCACAGCAGGGCGAGCGGTCGCCACCGGCCCAGTGGGAGCGGGGTGGCGGGGCGGGCGGTGCCCGTTCCGGTGCGGGCGTGTCCGGCGCGGCCGCGCGTACGGGCCTCGGCGGCGACCAGCGTGACCGTCATCACCACCAGGACGACGCTGAGCGCGGCGGCCGGGGTGCGGTCGAAGGAGGCGCGGTACGAGGTGTGGATGGCGCGGGTGAAGGTGTCGTACCGCAGGAGCGAGACCGCGCCGAAGTCGGAGAGCACGTACAGCGCGACGAGGAGGCCGCCGCCCGCGGCCGCCGGACGCAGCTGCGGGAGGGTGACGCGTACGAACGTACGGAGTGGGCCGTGCCCCAGGGAGCGCGCGGTCTCCTCCTGCGCCGGGTCGATGCCCCTGAGCGCCGCCGCGACCGGCAACAGTACGTACGGGAAGCTGACCAGGGTCAGCGCGAGCGCGGCGCCGCCGAAGCCCGCGAGGCCGGGCTCGGCGGACAGCCACGCGAAGGCCGCCACATAACTGGGCACCGCCAGCGGCAGCGTGGCCAGCACCGACCAGGCGCGCGCCCCGGGCAGGGCGGTGCGCACGGTCAGCCAGGCCAGCGAGACCCCGAGCAGCAGACAGGCCCCCACGACGACGACGGTGAGGCCGAGGCTGCGGCCGAGGAGTTGCAGGGTGCGTTCGTCGGCGACGATGTCCCAGGCGTAGGCGGGGCCGCGTTCCAGGGCCCGGACCGCGAGATAGCCGAGCGGGAGCAGGGCGAAGAGGGCGGCCACGCAGGCGGGGACGAGGAGGATGAGGGGTGGTCTACGGCTGCCGGCCGTCGTACCGGCCCTGACCAGCCCGCGCCCGGCCGGGGCAGGTGCTCCGGCCGGGACAGGTGCGTCGGTCGGGACCGGTGCGCCGGCCGGGGCAGATGCGTCGGTCGGGACCGGTGCGCCGGTCGGGACCGGTGCGCCGGTCGGGACCGGTGCGCCGGTCGGGACAGGTGCGCCGGTCGGGACAGGTGCGCCAACCGGGGCAGGCGACGCTCCGGCCCGGCGGGCGGCGGGCTCCGAGGTGTTGTGCACGGCCCGTCAGACCAGCCCGGCGTCCTGCAGCATGGCGAGGGTCTCCTGAAGGGACTCCAGCTTGCCGAGGTCGATGTCGGGGGCTTCGAGGGAGTCCAGCGGCGGCAGGTCCTCGACCTCGCTGGTGACGCCCGCGGCCAGCGGGTACTCCTTGGTCTCGTCCGCGAAGTAGGTCTGCGCCTCCTCGGAGAGGAGGTAGTCCACGGCCTTCTGGGCCGCCGCGCTCTGCCCGCCGTCCTTGAGGATGCCCGCCCCGGCGACGTTGATCAGGGCGCCGGGGTCCCCGCCGGGCAGGTAGTGCAGTGCGGCGTTGACCCCGTCCTCGCCCTTCTCGGCGACCCGCTCGTACCAGTAGTAGTGGTTGACCAGGCCGAGGGAGACCTCGCCGGCCTCGACGGCGTCGAGCGTGGCGAGGTTGTTGGTGTAGATCTGGGCGCCGTTGGCCTTCAGGGCCTGAAGCCACTCGCGGGTGGCGTCGTCGCCCTCCAGGACGCGCATGCCGGTGACAAAGGCCTGGAAGGAGGCGTTGGTGGGCGCGAAGCCGACCTTGTCCTTCCACTCGGGCTTCACCACGTCGTGGACGCTGTCCGGGACCTCGTCCGCGCTGACCTGGTCCGGGTTGTACGCGATGACGCGGACGCGCCCGGACAGGCCGATCCAGTCGCCGTCGGAGCCGCGGTAGGCCTCGTCGACCTTGTCGAGGGTGGCCTGCGGCAGCGCCTGGAGCATGCCCTCCTGGGAGAGGGCGCCGAGCGCGCCGGCGTCCTGGGAGAAGAACAGCCCGGCCTTGGTCCGCTCGCCCTCCTCCAGGATCTGCGCGGCCAGTTCGGCGCTGTCGCCGTAGCGCACCTCGACCTCGGTGCCGATGGCCTCCTCCAGCTTGTCGAGGATCGGGTCGACCAGCTTCTCGTTGCGGCCGGAGTAGATGACGAGGGCGTCGCCGTCGGCTCCCTGGCTGCCGCCGTCGTTGTCGTTGTCGCCACCGCAGGCGGCGAGGGCGGGAAGCAGCAGACCGGCCGCGGCGAGCGCGGTGATCCGCCGGGCCAGGGCCATGGGGCGTCGCATTGTGTTGTGCCTTCCTGCGTGGCTCGCCGGTACGCCGCTGGTCGCGTCGTGGAGCGAGCGGCGGAGCGGTGCCGCGAGGAACCGTTGGAATGTATGAATAGGCTATGAATAAGGTAAAGCTCACCTAACAGTCAAGAGATCAGTGCTAGCAGCGGACGCTGCCACGGAAAGGGCGCGCCCTGTGATAGTTCCTCCCGAGCCGATCACGGCTCCGTCCGCCCTCCCCACCCCGCGGCCCTTCACTCCCGCCCCGCCCACCCAGCTGCCCGCCCAGTCGCCTGTGCCCTCCGAGCCGTCCGTACGGCCGGCCGGCGTGCCCTTCGCCCGCGCCCTCGCCGCGTACGGCGACCGCACCGCGCTGATCACCCCCGACGGTGAGCTCACCTACCGCCGCCTGGCCGAGCGGGTGGCCGACACCGCCGAACGCCTCGGACCCGGGCGCCGGTTGCTGCTGCTGGCCGGGGCCAACCGGACCGACGCCCTCGTCGTCCACCTCGCCGCCCTCTCCGCCGGCCACCCGGTCCTGCTCGTCCCCGGCGACAGCGACAGCACGATCGACGCGCTGGCCGGCGCGTACGACCCGGACGTCGTGGCCCGCCCGGACGCCGACGGGAGCTGGAACCTGGCCGAACGGCGCCCCGGCTCCGCCCACACCCTCCACCCCGACCTCGCCCTGCTGCTGAGCACCTCCGGCTCCACCGGCTCCCCCAAACTGGTCCGTCTCTCCCACGAGAACCTGCAGGCCAACGCCGAGTCGATCGCCACGTACCTCGGCATCTCCGACACCGACCGGGCGGCCACCACCCTCCCCATGCACTACTGCTACGGCCTGTCCGTCCTGCACAGCCATCTGCTGCGCGGCGCCGGGCTGGTCCTCACCGAACGGTCGGTCTCCGAGGCCGCGTTCTGGGAGGAGTTCCGCGCCGCCCACGGCACCTCGATCGCCGGAGTGCCGTACACCTTCGACCTGCTCGACCGGGTCGGCTTCGAGCGGATGAAACTGCCGCACCTGCGCCGCGTCACCCAGGCCGGCGGACGGCTCGCGCCGGAACGCGTCGCGCGGTACGCCGAGTTGGGGCGCCGCTCCGGCTGGGAACTGTTCGTGATGTACGGCCAGACCGAGGCCACCGCCCGCATGGCCTACCTCCCGCCCCACCTCGCCGCCGAGCGCCCGGGGGCCGTCGGGGTGCCGATCCCGGGCGGCTCCTTCCGCCTCCAACCGGTCGACGGACAGAGGCCGGAGGGCGGACGCGAACCGGAGACCGGCGGGCACGGTCAAGACGCCGATGGACAGGGCTCACCGGCCGCCGACGGACGCGGCTCAGCCGACAGACACGGCTCGCCGGCCGACGACGGACACGGCCCGGAGGTCGGCGAGTTGGTCTACTCGGGCCCGAACGTGATGCTCGGTTACGCCGAGGGACCGGCCGACCTGGGCCTCGGCCGGACCGTTGCGGAACTGCACACCGGCGACCTCGCTCGGCGCGCGCCCGACGGGCTGTACGAGATCGTCGGCCGCCGCAGCCGCTTCGCCAAGATCCTCGGGCTGCGGATCGACCCGCAGCGCGTGGAGGAGCTGATGGGTCTGCACGGGGTCAGCGCCTACTGCGCCGGAGACGGGGACCACTTGGCCGTGGTCGCGCTCGGTGACGCCGGTGAGGAACCCCGGCTCCGGCGACTGGTCGCCGAGGAGTGCGGGCTCCCGGCGCGCGCCGTTCGGGTCCGGGTCCTCGCCGAAGCCGGGGCCGAGCTCCCGCGCCTCGCCACGGGCAAGCCCGACTACGAGGCCGTACGCCGACTGACCCGCCCGGCGCCGGAGGAGGCGCCCGGTCCCTCCGACGACCTGTGCCGTCTCTACGCCGAGATCCTCGACCGCACCGACGTCACCGAGGACAGCACCTTCGTGAGCCTGGGCGGCGACTCGCTCCTCTACGTCGAGATGTCGCTGCGCCTGGAGGAGACGCTCGGCGAACTGCCTTCCGACTGGCATACGACGCCGATCCGCGAACTCCGGCTATCCGCAACCAGGTCGGCAAAGGCGAAGGCGGAGGAAGCCTCGGGGCAACCTCCGCGACGGTTCCGGCGGCCCCGGCGCACCGCCCTGGAGACCGGCATAGCCCTGCGAGCCATCGGCATCGTCCTCATCGCCGGCTCGCACATCCCCGTCTTCTCGCTCCAGGGCGCCGCCCACGTCCTCATCGGCGTCGCGGGCTACAACTTCGCCCGCTTCCACCTCACCGACGCCGAACACCATGAGCGCATACGGCACCTGTGGCGCAGCATCGCCCGGATCGCCGTACCGAGCGTGGCGTGGATCGCCTGCGCGGTGGCGCTGAGCGACCATTACGACCCGGCCAACGCCCTGCTGGTCAACAGCCTGCTCGACCAGGGGACCGAACGGTACGAGTGGCACTACTGGTTCGTCGAGGCCCTGGTCTACATCCTGGTCGTCGTCGGCGCGTTGATGACCGTGCCGCTGCTGGACCGGCTGGAGCGGCGGTACGCGTTCGGGGTGCCGCTGGCGCTCATGGCGGTCGGGCTGGTCGGCCGCCACGACCTCCTGGACCTGGCACCCGCCCGCTTCCACCTGGGCCCCACGGTCGTCTTCTGGCTGTTCGCGCTGGGCTGGGCGGCCGCACGGGCGACCACCGTACGGCAACGGCTGCTGCTGACCGCCGTACTCCTGCTCACCCTGCCCGGTCTCTTCCAGGACCAGCCCCAGCGCACGGTTCTCTCCATGTCGGGCCTGGCGCTGCTGATCTGGGTGACGACCCTGCCCAGCCTCGGCCCGCTCAACCGGGTCGCGGGGGTGCTGGCGAGCAGTTCGCTCTACATCTACCTGACGCACTTCCAGGTCTACCCCTACCTCCGGGACACCTCCCCCCTCCTGGCCCTCTTCGCCTCCCTGGCGGTCGGCATCGCGTACGCGTCCGTGGCGAACCGGGTGGTCCGGCGGCTGTGAGCGGCGGGACCTTCAGCCGACGCCCGCAGCGCGCCTGCGCCGTCGCACCGCCCCCCGATGTCCCCGCCGAACCGGCGCCCTCCCGCCCAACTGAATCCATATCCGCACCTCGGTCCCGCCCAGCACCGACGACCCGATCCGCACATCCCCGCCCGTCGACTCCGCGAGCCGCCGCACGATGTCCAGCCCGAGCCCGGTCGAGCCGTCGCTGCCCGACCCGAGCCCTCGCGCCATCGCCGCCTCGGGGTCGGTGATGCCGGGCCCGGCGTCGGACACGAGCACGATCACCGCGTCCTCCCCGTTGTGCACGTCGACCGCGAAGGCCGTGCCCTGAGGGGTGTGCCGGAACACGTTGCCGAGGAGGGCGTCGAGGGCGGCGGCGAGGTCGGCGCGGGCCACGGGTATGCGGACCGGCCGCTCCACGCCCGCGACCCGGACCTTGCGGCCCTCGTCCTCCGCGAGCGCCGACCAGAACGCCATCCGCTCCCGGACGACCTCCGCCGCGTCGCACCCGGCGCCGAGGCCGGCCGCGACGGTCTTCGGCTTGGCCTCCCTGGCCGTACGGATGATCGTGTCGACCTCGCGCTCCAGTTGCTCGACCGCGGCCCGCGTCTGCTCGGCTGCGGGCCCGTCACCGAGCGAGGCGGTGTTCAGCCGCAGTACCGTCAGCGGGGTACGCAGCCGGTGGGACAGATCGGCCGCCAGCTCCCGTTCGTTCGCGAGCAGTTGGACCACCTGGTCGGCCATCGAGTTGAACGCGACCGCCGCAAGGCGCAGTTCCTTGGGCCCTTCCTCGGGCACCCGCGCCCCGAGTCTCCCCTCCCCCAGTTCGCGCGCGCCCTCGACCAGGCGCTGGGCGGGCTGGACCATGCGGACGCCGAGCCGGTCGGCGACCGCGACCGAGCCGACGATCAGGGCGACGCCCACTCCGGCGAGGACCGCCCAGGCCATGGGGACACCGTGGCTGACCTCGGCCTCGGGGACGTAGACCTCGACGACCGCGATCTCGCCCGAGCTCAGCGCGGTGGGCTGGAGGAGTGTGGAGCCGCCGGGCACCTCGGTGGTGGAGGCGCGGCCCAGTTCGCGGACCGCGGCGATGTCCTCGTCGGCGGCGCGCTGCCGCCCGAAGTCGATCGCCCCGACCGCCTCAGCCCCCGTGTCCCCGGCCACCTCGGCGCCCGCGTCCCCGGCCGGTATGTGCACGGCGACCCCGTCGTCCGAACCGGCCGAGGCGACGACCCGCTCCAACTGCTCCCGGTCGGTGGTGATGGAGAGCGCGGGGGCGATGGCGGCGGCCTCGCGCTCGGCGTTCGAGAAGGCCCGGTCGCGGGCCATCTCCTTGATGACGAGGCCGAGCGGGACCGCGAAGGCGACCACGACCATCGCGGTGACCGCCACGCACACCTTGACCAGCGCCCACCTCATGGCAACGGCTCCGCTCCCGGCGGCTCCAGCTTCACGCCGACGCCCCGCAAGGTGTGCAGATAGCGCGGCTTCGCGGCCGTCTCCCCCAACTTCCGCCGCAGCCACGACAGATGCACGTCAATGGTCTGGTCGTCGCCGTACGACTGCTGCCACACCTCGGCGAGCAGCTCCCGGCGCGGTACGACGACACCGGGCCGCCCGGCGAGGAAGGCGAGCAGGTCGAACTCGCGGCGGGTCAGATCCAGTCGTACGCCGTCGAGCTCGGCCTGGCGGCGCAGGGGGTCGATGGACAGGCCCCCGACCCGGATCACCATCGACGGCGGTACGTCACCGGCACTCGCCCGGGACCGCCGTAGCACCGCGGCCATGCGCGCGGAGAGGTGCTCGACCGAGAAAGGCTTGGTCAGATAGTCGTCCGCGCCCGCGTTCAGCAGCCGGACGATCTCCGTCTCGTCGTCCCGCGCCGTGGCGACGATCACGGGCACGTCGGTGATCCCGCGCAGCATCTTCAGGGCCTCGGACCCGTCCAGATCGGGCAGTCCGAGGTCCAGGATCACCACGTCGAAGCGGAAGTGGGCGACCTCGCGCAGCGCCTCCAGCGCGGTGCCGACGCTGCGCACGGTGTGCGAGGCGTCGGTCAGATGCCGGATCAGCGCCGAGCGTACGAACTGGTCGTCCTCGACCACGAGCACACTTGCCATGCGCGGCACCGTACGCCATGCGGCGGGGGCCGGTCGGTGCCTGTGGACAACTCCCGCACACGGGACGACAGGGGACACTGATGGGGCTCGTGGGGCAGTATGGCCCGCGATGCGCAGAGGACTCGTACACGTACTGGCCTGGCTGCTCGCCACGAGCGCGGCGGCCACGCTGTCCTGGTGGGGCGTCCACACGGTGATGGCCGGAACCGCGTACGACCCGCCCCGCGCCCTGCCCATCACGACCGGCGACCCGGCCTTGCGCGGGGCTCAGGCCCTGGCGACGTCCACGGTCCGGCCGGAGCCGTCGGGGAACACGACGAGTCCGGGCGGCAGAGACGAAAGCCGCGAATCCTCACCCACCTCCACTGCCTCCACCCCCGCCGGGCGCAGCCCCACGCCCACCCCGACCCCACCCCCGACCGCCTCCGGCCAGGTCAAGAGCTACGACACCGACGGCGGCCGGGTCGTCTTCTCCCTCGGCGAGGCCTCGGCCACCCTTGTCTCCGCGACGCCGGGCTCGGGCTGGTCGATGCAGGTCTGGAAGACGGAGACGTGGATCCGGGTGGAGTTCAGCTCGGGCGCCGACCGGGTGACCGTCTTCTGCACCTGGCACGACAGCGCGCCGCGCGTCGACATCGGCACCTACTGAAAATCCCTTGAAGATCTCTGAAGACGTCCGAAGACCTCCGAAGCCCCCTGAAGCTGAAGACCTCTTACCGGAACGCCGACGGCGGCGGAGGTGGTGAAGCCACCGCCGACGCGTCCGTCACCGCCACCGCCCCGCCCGTGAAGTCGGCGAGCGCCTTGCCGTGTTCGACCCGGCCGGGGTGCGGGTCGGAGGCGGCGCGGCGGGTCAGTTCGGCGATGGGCAGGGGCCGGTCGGAGCCGACGAGGACCGCGTTGCCGAAGCGTCTGCCCCGCAGCACGGCCGGGTCGGCGACCAGGGCGAGTTCGGGGAAGACGGCCGCCGCGGTGGCGATCTGGCCGCGCAGGTGGGCCAGCGGCGGGCCGTCGGCGAGGTTGGCGGTGTAGAGACCGCCGGGCTTCACCACTCTGCGGACGTCGGTGAGGAACTCCGTGGAGGTCAAGTGCGCCGGAGTGCGCGCCCCGCTGAACACATCCGCGATGACCAGGTCCGCCCAGCCGTCCGGCACCTTGGCGAGTCCTTCGCGGGCGTCGGCCGAGCGCACACGTATTCGGGCGCCGGGGTCCAACGGCAGCTCGCGGCGGACGAGTTGGACGAGGGCCGCGTCCCGTTCGACGACCTGCTGGGTGGAGCGGGGCCGGGTGGCGGCGGTGTACCGGGCGAGGGTGAAGGCGCCACCGCCGAGGTGGACGACGCGCACGGGCTTGCCCGGCGGGGCGACGAGGTCGATGACGTGGCCGAGGCGGCGCTGGTACTCGAAGGAGAGGTACGCCGGGTCGTCGAGGTCGACGTGCGACTGCGGGGCGCCGTCGATCAACAGGGTCCAGGCGCGCGGCCGGTCCCGGTCGGGCAGCAGCTGGGCGAGCCCTCCGTCGACCGTCTCGACAACGGCTTCGAGGGCCGCCTGCCCCCGCCGAACCTTCTTCGACCTGCCCATCCCGCCATTATCGGGGTACGGCGACCAATCGGCTCAGCGGTGCGATACGGCTCCACGACCGGCACCCGGCTTCACCGGCAACCCTGCTCCATTGGCATGCGGCGCTACCGGCAACTGCCCGCCCTACCGGCAGTTGTCCACCACCTCGATCAACCGCGCCGCCTCCCCCAACGCCACCCGCAGCACCGCCGGGTCGGTGGCGAGGTCGGCCTCGCCGGGCGGGAGGAGCCAGTCGGAGCCGTCGGCGGGGGCGAGGCTCAGGCCGCGGCCGTCGGACTGGGTGCAGGTGCTGCCGGGGACGTCCCAGGCGTCGGCGGTGCCGGGCGGGACGAGGAAGCCGAGGGTGTCGTGGCTGTCGTCGTGCAGGACGGGCCCCACGGCGAGCTCGGGTCCGGCGGTGTCGACGGCGCCGCGGCGGAGGATGTCGACCGCCTCCAGGCCCTGCCGGGCGGGGACGGTCACGAGGTCGCAGTCGGACGCCTGCTGCGAAGGCGGGGAGATCAACTCGGGGGTCGGCCAGTGCTTTGCGGTCGTCGTCGGCGTACACGGATCGATGCTCTTCATCCCGGCCTCCACCACGAGAACCCCTCCTCCAGCGAGCGGTGATCGGGAGTTCGGGCGGCTCCCGGTCCGAGTTGTACAACGCGCCGGGGCGTCAACGGCTACGGCGGAACTCCGCCGCAAAGGATGGCAGTTCATGGCAGATCCCGGATGAGATATCCGGTTTGTAGCCAAACCTCGCGTGCCACCCTCGATCGGGCGGGTACGTTCGTGCACCGCCGGACGCGGGGCAGCGAGCCATGCGCCATACGGACAACTCACCCCGAATCCGGCACGGTTCGACGGTTCGCGAGAGAGGGCCCGGCCATGGCGTCGTCAACGGTGACCTCGTCCCAGTCCCCCCGGCCACCCCGGCCGAACCTCGCCTTCCGGCAGTTGCGCGGGCAGCGCTCGCCGGGCGAGTTCGCCGCGGCGGTACGGCGGGCGGCGCGCGAGATCGGCGAGCGGGTCAGCTGTGACGCGCGGTACGTGGGGCGGGTGGAGTCAGGGGAGATCCGCTGCCCCAACTACGCGTACGAGCGGGTGTTCCTGCACATGTTCCCCGGCCGGACGCTGACCGACCTGGGGTTCGCACCTCGCTCGGCGGTACGCGGCCGGGGGGCGCGCGCCGCCGAGGACGCGCCCCAGCCGCGCTTCATGAGCCCGTCGTCCGCCCCGCATGGGACAGAGGGTGAGACGACGGGGGCGCACGAGCCGTATGACACGCCAGATACGCAAGACACGTACCAGGACCACCACGAGGAGAGCGACGTGCAGCGTCGCGCATTCATGACCGGCGGTACCGCCACAGTGGCGACCGTCTCGCTGGGCCCTTTCGCCCTCGGCGGAGCCGCCGCCGCGGCCGGGCGGCCCGTCCACCGGGCGGGGACGTCCGAAGCGGGGGCGCTCGAAGAGGCCGTACGCAAGATCCGGGTGCTGGACGACCGGCACGGGGCCGACGGGCTGTACCGGAGAGCCGCGGCGCCGCTGCGGACCGCGTACGCGCTGCTCGACGCGGGGACGACCCGGCAGACGGCGACGGACCGGCTGTACGCGGGGGCGGGGGAGCTCGCGATCTCCGTGGGCTGGCTGGCACACGACTCGGGGCGGTATGACGACGCTCGCTCGCACTACGCGGAGGCGCTGGCGACGGCAAGGATGTCCGGGGACCCGGCTCTGGAGGCGCATGCCTTCTGCAATACGGCCTTCCTCGCGCGCGACGCGGGGCGGCCCCGTGAGGCGGTGCGGGCGGCGCAGGCCGCGCAGCGGGTCGCCCGGCCGCTGGGCTCGGCGCGGCTGATGTCGCTGCTGGCGCTCAGGGAGGCGGGCGGCTGGGCGGGGCTCGCCGACCGCACGGGGTGCGGACAGGCGCTGGCCCGGGCGCAGGCGCTGTACGGGCGGGGCACTTCCGATGCCGACCCGGAGTGGATGACGTTCTACGGGGAGGCCGAGCTGGAGGGTCTGGAGGCGCAGTGCTGGTCCACGCTGGGCGACTGGCCGCGTGCGGCCCGGCACGCGCGGCGCGCCGCCCGTCTCCAGGACCCGCACTTCACCCGCAACATCGCCCTCTACACCGCCGAGCTCGCCGACGACCTCGCGCGCGGGGGGCGTCCCGACGAGGCCGCCGGGGCCGGCATGGAGGTGCTCGATCTGCTCGACGAGGTCCAGTCGTCCCGGATCCAGACGATGCTGGCGGGCACGGCGAGGGTGCTGCTGCCGCACCGGCGGGCTTCGGGGGTGTCGGCGTTCCTGGACCGGCACGCCGCGCTGCCGCGTACGGCATAAACAACAAAAGACGCCTACGGGGCGAGGTGTCCCGTGTCGTTCCAGGATTCAATGGCCGGTTCCCCGTAGGCCCAGCCCAGCACCGACAGGGACGTCGGGTTGAGGCGGACACGGGCGGCGAAGTCGAGGGGGAGGCCGAGCCAGCGGGCGGCTATGGAGCGCAGGATGTGGCCGTGGGCGAATATGAGGACGTCACGGCCGTCTCGGTCGGCGGAGCGGGCCCAGGTGACGACCTCGTCCGCGCGCGCGGAGAGCTGCTGGAGAGTCTCCCCTTCGGGGACGCCGTCGCGCCACATGAGCCACCCGGGGCGGCAGGCCCGGATCTCGTCGGGGGTCAGGCCCTCGTAGGCTCCGTAGTCGACCTCCATGAGCGTGTCCCACGGGGTGGCCCGGTCGCCGAAGCCGGCGAGTTCGCAGGTCTCACGCGCGCGGGAGAGGGGGCTCGTACGGACCTCGGCTCCGGGGAGGCCGTTCAGGGGCGTGCGGAACAGGCGCTCGCCGAGCAGTTTGGCGCCGCGTCGGCCCTCCTCCAGGAGCGGCACATCGGTCCTGCCGGTGTGCTTTCCGGCAAGGGACCATTGCGTCTGTCCGTGCCGGGCCAGCAGGATGCGCGGTGCCATGAGGGGCCTTTCCGGTGAGAAGGGAGAAATGAGAGGCGGATTCGCCCCATCATCGCGCACGCTGACACGGGGCAACCCGCGGGGCGATCTCTGCGTCTTGGAGAGCGTCTTCTGGAACGGGGACGACCAGGGTGGCTCCGAGCGGGTGCCGCATACGCCGTAGATTTGGGACGTGCCACCGTCAAGCAGTGGCCACGGGCCGCGGAGACTGCAGATGGGGGAGTGACGATCGGATGCCGCCGACCGACGCGCAGGACAGCGAGGTGGCACCACGTGCCCGGCTCCGCTGGTGGACCGAACTACCACTGATCCTGCTCGTGTACGGGGCGTACTCGGCCGGCCGCCTGCTGGTCCGGGGCAACGAGTCCGCCGCCGTCGACCACGGCCTGGCGATCCTCCGCTTCGAGAAGGCGCTGTGGCTCAACGCCGAGCACCCGCTGAACCGGCTCTTCACCCGTGAGCCCTGGCTCGGCATCCCCGCCGACTTCCTGTACGCGTCCCTGCATTACCTGGTCACACCGCTGATCCTGGTCTGGCTGTTCCGTTCCCGTACGGTGCGCTACCGCGCGGCCCGCACCTGGCTGATGACGTCCACGTTCATCGGCCTGATCGGCTTCACCCTCCTGCCGACCTGCCCACCCCGGCTGCTGGCGCCCGAGCACGGCTTCGTGGACACCATGGCGTACTACAGCTCGTACGGCTGGTGGGGCGGCGAGGCGAGCGCGCCTCGGGGGCTGGGCGGCATGACGAACCAGTTCGCGGCGATGCCGAGCCTGCATGTCGGCTGGGCGCTGTGGTGCGGGGTGATCCTCTGGCGGTACAGCGACTCGCGCCCGGCCAAGGTCGCGGGCGTCGCGTATCCGCTGGTCACCACGATCGTCGTGATGGGCACCGCGAACCACTACTTCCTCGACGCGGTCGCGGGCGCCGCCGTGATGGGCGTCGGGCTGCTGCTGACGCCACTGGTGATGCGGGCCTCGACCCGGCTCTGGGCGTGGCCGACGGCGCAGGCCGAGAAGTGGTCCGGGGGACGTTTCGCTCCCGTCGCGGATGTCTCTCGGGGCGCTGAGTCCCCCATTGTCAGTGGTGGGTGCCAGACTTCCGCGGGTGAGCGAATTCCACGCCAGCGCGCGTCCCGACCCGAGCCGGGTGCCGCCCCCGCGGAAGCGGAGGACGGCGCTCCGGCAGCGGCTCGCTGACCTGCGCGGACCCGACGTCCCGCCCAAGGCCCTGGACGCGCGCGCCCTCGCGGCGCTCGCCGCCAACCCCGGCTGCAGACGGCGTGCGCTCCTCGACGGCGCGGGCGTGAACAAGACGGCGCTGGCGAGCGCGCTCGGCTCACCGTCCGCTTTCGGCCAGTCGCAGTTCGCCTTCATGCGGGGCAACGCCTTCGAGGCGCGGGTGAAGGCCGACGGCGGCGCGGAGCTGCTGCGGCTGGTGCACACGATGCTCGACCCGGGCGCCGAGCCGCCGGCCGCCGCCGCGCTGCCCGACCTGTCGGCCGTCGGTCCCGAGGGCCGCGCGGCCCGTACGGCACTGGCGCTGCGCGAGGCCACGGACGCCCGCGCCTGGGCGCTGCTCGACCACCCCATGCTCGCGCTCGACGTCGCCGGTTCACCCGCCTTCCTGGAGCCGGACGCGGTGGTCGTCCACCCGGACGGCACATGGACGGTCGTCGAGATCAAGTCCTTTCCCATGCTGGACGGTGCGGCGGACCCGGCGAAGGTCGGGGCCGCCGCACGGCAGTCCGCGGTGTACGTGCTCGCGCTGGAGGAGGTCGCCGCCCGCCTCGGCGCGGAGCCGGAGGGGCGCGCCGGTGTCGAGGGGGCATGGGGGTCCCCCCGCTTGAGCGAAGCCGAGAGTGGGGGAGCGCGCAGGCCCGAAGGGTCGAGCACGGTCGCCCCCTCGACACCGGCTGAGGCGCCCCGGAGGCGGAGCGCCCAAAGCAGCGGCTCCGCGCCCGAGGTTCGGCACCGGGTGCTGCTGGTGTGCCCCAAGGACTTCACCAACCTCCCGACGGCGTCCGCGGTGGACGTCCGCAAGCAGCGCGCGGTCACCCGCCGCCAGCTGGCCCGCCTCACCCGTATCGAGGAGATCGCGGACACCCTCCCCGAGGACACCTGCTTCGCCCCGGACCTCCCCCCGGACCAGCTCACGGCCGCCGTGGAGCACCTCCCCGCGACCTACGCCCCCGAGTGCCTCGCCGCCTGCGAGCTGGCCTTCCACTGCCGCTCCCACTCCCGCGAAGAGGGCGCGGTCACCTCCCTGGGCCGCTCGGTACGGGCCGAGCTGGGCGGCCTGACCACCGTCGACGACGTCCTGGCCGCAGCCCACGGCAAGGCCGGAGACCCCGACGACCCGGCGGTGGCCGCGCTGCGGAGGGCGGCGGAGCTGCGGTCGGAGGCATTGGGTACGGCGACCGCCGAGCGTCGGGAGGAGGCCGCATGCCGCTGATCTCGACCCTCGCTCGGCTCGAAGCCGTGCGCACCGGGCGGGCCCAGCCCGCTGCCACCGTGCTGCACCGGCATCTCGTCGAACGGCCGCTTGTGTTCGTGCCGCTGGTTACCGCGGGTGAGGCCGGGGCGCCGCTCGGGGC
Organism: Streptomyces sp. NPDC002845; assembly: GCF_053591955.1. Classification (NCBI taxonomy): domain Bacteria; kingdom Bacillati; phylum Actinomycetota; class Actinomycetes; order Kitasatosporales; family Streptomycetaceae; genus Streptomyces; species Streptomyces sp. NPDC002845. The sequence goes on from NZ_JBSFUU010000032.1 coordinate 20,949, forward strand.
GCTGGTGGGGACGGAGCGGGAGGCGCCCCGGTTGCTCGTGGTGCCGCAGCCGCGGGACCGGGATCTGCGGTTCGCGTTCCTGGCGGAGCTGGCGGACGTCGTACTGCCGTACGTGGACGCGTACGCGGAGGTCGTGGAGGCGGCCGAGCGCAACGAGAACGATCCGGAGACCGGAAAGCGGGTCAAGGTCGAGGTCGAGCTGTGCGCGGACGCCCCGCAGCTGATCGTGCCGAGCCGGACCGGCATCGACTTCGTACGGCTGCTGGGGCGGTCGATGCGGTTCCGGCGTACCGCCGAGCAGGACCCCGAGGCGCCCTATCCGGCGCCGCCCCGGGTGCCCTTGCTCGGGCGGTGGCTGACGCACTTCGGGGAGCGGGCCAGGGTGCCGGGGTCCTCGCTGCTGCCGGCCCTGACCGACCTGCTGGGGCGGCACTGGGCGACCGGGCAGTCCGGCGTGGAGGACCAGCACCTCGGAGCGCTGCTGGCCTGGATCGACCCGCCGGAGGGCGAGTCGGGCGAGGCGGCGGCACGAAGGGCCGAGCTCGCGCGGGACGCTGACGGCCAGTTGCTGTGCCCGCCCGCCGGTCCCGCCACCGACCCGGCGTTCGACAACAAGCTGCTGGCCCCGGCGATCGAGCGGTACGACCGCGCGCGGACCGCGTTCGCCGCGGCCGAGGACGGCATCGAGGCGGACGACCGGCTCGGTGAGCTCACCGCCGCCGAGCGGGAGATCCGCGCCCTCGTCGAAAGCCGCACCCGGCCCACCTGGGACGCGGTCTGGCACGGCCTCGACCTGCTGCGTGCCCTGCCCGAGGGCGCCCACGCGGCCGACCGGTGGACCCGTGACCGCTGGTCGTTCACCGGCCACCGGGACCGGATCACCGCCGGTGAACCCCCGCAGCCGCGCCTCGACGACGCGGTCACCGCCGCGAACAAGCTCGCCGCACGCGAACGCGAACAGGCCCGCCTCGACGCCCAGGAGGCCCTCGACGACCCGCTCGTCATGGCCGGCCGGCGCCTCGCCGGGGAGGCGTTCGCGGGCGAGGTCACCGATGTGGCCATGGCGTACAGCGAGGGCAAGCGGCCCAGCCCACGCCCGCTGGTCACCGTACGCACACGGGACCGGCCGCATCTCGGGGAGCGCGCGAAGGTGTACCGGTCACTGGGCGGGAAGCCGCAGGCCGCCGAGTTCGTGGGATACGAGGACGACGGCGGCGAAAGGGATGACGCTTTCGTCGTGCTGCGGATCGTCGACAAGATGGGGCGCGGCAAGGAACCGGAGCCCGGGTCGGTCCCCGAGAAGGGCGACCTCCTCTGCTTCACCCTCTTCGAGCACGACCAGCGGGGCGGCGCCAAGCTCCCCGACCCGGAGGACACCCCGTGGACCCACGGCGGACCACCGGGCGAGCCCGACGCCGTACCCCTGCCGGACCCGGTGACCGAGGAGGACATGCTGTGACCGCGCCCGCCGTTTCCGTTTTCGACCCCGGCGCCGAGGCGACCCGCGCGACGGACGCGATCCTCCGGGACACGCTCCACGGCACGGACCGCGGAGTGGTCGTCGACTCACCGCCCGGCGCCGGCAAGTCGACCCTCGTCGTCCGCGCCGCGCTCGAACTCGCGTCCGCCGGGCGCCCGTTGATGATCATCGCGCAGACGAACGCGCAGGTCGACGACCTGGTGCTGCGGCTGGCGGAGAAGGACGCCGAGCTGCCGGTCGGGCGGCTCCACAGCAGCGACAGCGATCCGTACGACAAGGCCCTCGACGACCTGCCGAACGTACGGAAGTCCACGAAGGCGGCCGATCTGGCCGGGCTCGACGTGGTCATCTCGACCGCCGCCAAGTGGGCCCACGTCAAGGGCGTCGAGCCGTGGCGGCACGCGATCGTCGACGAGGCGTACCAGATGCGGTCGGACGCGCTGCTGGCGGTGGCGGGGCTGTTCGAGCGGGCGCTGTTCGTGGGCGACCCGGGCCAGCTGGACCCGTTCGCGATCGTGGGCAGCGAGCAGTGGGCGGGGCTGTCGTACGACCCCTCGGCCTCGGCGGTCACGACGCTGCTGGCCCACAACCCCGAGCTGCCGCAGCACCGCCTGCCCGTCTCCTGGCGGCTCCCGGCATCGGCGGCGCCCCTCGTCTCCGACGCCTTCTACCCGTTCACACCGTTCCGCAGCGGCACGGACCACGGCGACCGGCGACTGGGCTTCGCGGTGGCCTCGGACGGTTCGGGTCCCGACCGGGTCATCGACGAGGCGGCGGAGTCCGGCTGGGGGCTGCTGGAGCTGCCGGCCCGGCACACACCGCGCACCGACCCGGAGGCGGTACGGGCGGTCGCGCAGGTCGTACGGCGGCTGCTGGACCGGGGCGGTGCGGCGGTCTCGGAGCGGTCCGACGAGCCGGTGCCGCTGACCGCCGACCGGATCGCCGTCGGCACGGCGCACCGGGACCAGGCAGCCGCGGTGCGCTCCGCGCTGGCCGGGCTCGGAGTCACCGACGTGGTCGTGGACACGGCCAACCGGTTGCAGGGACGGGAGTACGACGTCACGGTCGTCCTGCACCCGCTGTCCGGACGGCCCGACGCGACCGCGTTCCACCTGGAGACCGGGCGCCTGTGCGTACTCGCGTCCCGGCACCGGCACGCGTGCGTCGTGGTGTGCCGGGCGGGGGTGACCGAGCTGCTGGACGACCATCCGTCGACGGAGCCGGTGCAGCTGGGGGTGACGGTGAAGTTCCCGGACGGGTGGGAGGCGAATCACGCGGTGCTGTCGCAGCTGGCGGAGCACCGGGTGGTGTGGCGGCCGTAGGAGCCGGGCGCGGGGGCGAAGGCCCTCTTGCGCGGTCACGAGACAATGGACGGTGGCCCTCCCCGGGAACGCCCGGGGTCGGGCGACGCACCGAACCGTCGTACGAGGAGGAGAAGACATGGCGGAGCACGCGCCGCGTCGGAACGAACCGCGGCTACGCCCCGCGCCCCTGCTCTTCGAGCCCACGGAGGCGGCCGCCGATCCGGAGCACTTCTTCGATCTGGAGTCGATCGACGATCCACGGGCGTTGCTGGCCCGTGCGACGGAGCTGACCCACGCGTTCCGCGCCGCGGCGGACCGTGCCGTCGAGTTCCAGGCCATCGCCGCGGCGCAGCTCGCCGATCCTCGGCGGTTCGACCGGCTGACGGCCGCCGATATCGCCGAGCGGGCCGAGTGGACCGAGGACTACGCGAAGAAGATGATCGAGTTCGGGCGGGACCTGCTGCGGGGGCGGGACGCGAGCGGACCTGACGCCCTCTGAGCCACGGGTGAACCGGCGCCGGGGCTGAGCTGAGGGGTGAGTTCCGCTCACCGGCGCCGGCCGGGTGGTCACGCGTTGCGGCATATGCCAGCGGCGCAAGATACCCCAGGCCTGCCCCTTCTGTCCCCGGTTCGCGCAACCCTCGGAGACAAGGTGCTCACGGCCGGTAGTTCTGGGCGGCATGAGGAATCAAAGCCATCGAGTTCGCCCGTACCCCCGCCAGGACCGGTTCGACGTCTCCGGGGTCACCCCGGAGGGGGCGGCCTGGCTCGCCGGGGCGGGAACATATCCGCGGAGCATGCTGGCGCTGTGGGAGGAGCGGCCGGCCGCGCCGTTGGTGCTGCCGTGCGGGACGGCGTTCGACGTCGTCAACGTGCCCGCGGTGTTCGGGCGGCGGATGCTGGACCGACTGTGGGACGAGGGCCCGGGCTCGGGGCCGGTGGCCACGTACCGGGGGCGGATGCTGCTGTTCGCCTCCCCCGGCACGGCTCAGCGGCTGCCCTCGCTGCTGGGCTGGGAGGAGTGGGGTTCCCCGGGCCGGACCAGCGCCATTCCGCCGCTCCTCTGCCACGGCACCGGTGACGCGGTGACCGTCCCGGCCCTGAGCCCACCGGCGAGCGCCGCGTCGCCCGGCGGTGCGCCCTCCGACCGGCTCGGCTCCCGCTGGCTCGTCGCCCCCGACACCAGTGAGCCGTGGCTCCCCGGGCCCGAGATCCTGCTCTGGGCGGCCGTGCGCGCGGCCCGCGCCGCGGCCTCCGCCGCCGTGCGGATATCGATTTTTCCTCCTCGGGATCAGGATGCTAAGGTCTACGACGTCAGCAGGCGCCGCTAGCTCAGTTGGTTAGAGCAGCTGACTCTTAATCAGCGGGTCCGGGGTTCGAGTCCCTGGCGGCGCACCGACCGAAGAGGCCCCTCGCAGCAGCGAGGGGCCTCTTCGACGTCCACGACCCTGTCCATGACACCTGTCCGCGCCATCTATCCGCGTCCATGACATCTATCCGCCCGTCGTGATCCTCACCGTCCACGCCCCCGACCCCGTACGCCCGTCCACCTGCACCCGTACGTTCTCGCCGGGCACCGTGAAGCTCTCCCCCACGCCGACCGGCGCGTCCGCGAGCGGCGGGTAGACGGAGTCGCTCCAGCAGGCCTCGGTGCGGGGGTGGGCGTCGAGGACCTCGATGGGGCCGGCGCCGGACTCGGTGGCGCTGCGGACGCGGTAGACGAGGACGCCCCGCGCGCAGAGGGAGCCGTCGTTGCCGACCGCGTCCCGTGCCTCGAAGACGAGGGCACTGTCCGGGCCGGTGCGGACGACCGCCAGTTTCGTACCGCGGCCGGAGCCGAAGGAAGCCGGGTCCGGGACCTCGGTGGCATGGCTCCCGGGCGCCCCCGCGGCCCCGGCGGTCGGCCCCACCCCCAGCCCCTCCAGCGTCAGCCGGGTCGTCCCCGGCCCCCGCACACACGCCACCTGCCGCTGCTCCAGCCACCCCAGCTTCCACTTGTGCCAGCCGAACAGGTCCGGGGCCAGGCCGAACTGGCTGCCCATGAGGTCCCAGTCGCCGACGTACGTGTCCCAGTCGCCCTTGCCGTCGACCGGGCGGTGGTAGAGGTCGGGCAGGTCGAAGACGTGGCCGGTCTCGTGGGCGAGGACGAGGCGGTCCGGCGGGTGGTTCTCGAAGACGGTGACGACCCGGCGGATGCCCGTGCCGTCGGCCTTCAGCGGGGTGTCGAGGTTCACCACCTTCGTCGCGTCGGAGTCGACACCGGGCGCGTCCGGGTCGGCGATGAAGTACACGATGTCGTAGCGCGAGAAGTCGACGTGCGGGTCCGCCGTCGCGAGCGCGTCCCTGAGGTAGGCGGCCCGGTGCGCCGGGTTCCAGTCGCGCCTTATGGCGTACGCCGTCGACGACTGGGGCATTTCGAGCCACTGCCGACCGGGGTGGGGGCGTAGCGCGAACTTGCCGTACGAGGCATGTTCGAAGAAGCGGCTGGTGGCCGGGAAGTGATCGGCCGTCAACTCGTCCGGTGTGGTCAGCGGGGTGGAGTCCGGGAAGGAGAGGAAGACCAGGACCGCGTCGAGGGAGCGGTCGGGGCGCGGATAGGCGGTGTTCCAGGTGTCGAGGCCCTCCGAGTGGTGGGCGTCGGTGCGTTGCAGCGTGCATGCCGCCGAGAGGGGGACGGCGGTGGAGGGGGCCGCGATGAGGGAGGTGGCGGCGAGGGCGGTCAGCGAGGTGAGCAGGGCCGCTGTGCTGCGCAGTCGGGGGGCGCTGTCAGGGGTATGCCCTTCCCAGGGACCTTTCCGGGGCGCCTTCCAGGACCCCCTCCGGGACCCCTTCGAAGGCCCTGTGCAGGGGCTCTTCCAGGCGAGCGGGCGCGGCACATCGACCTCCGGATGCGAGCTTCGGGGACACCGCATCCAGACTGTGTTGGTTTGTAGTGCTTCGCCTCGTTTGCCTCCGCCGGAAGAGTGAGAGTGCCCAGGAAGTGCCCAGGACCCGACACCCCGAGCACTCACGGAACGTCACAACTGGTCGGGGCCCGGAAGCAAGCCGTCCAGGGAGGGGCAGAAACGATCTGTCAGAAACGTTGGACATTCGGGGACACTGGAGAGTAGCTGGAAGGCCCTGAGGCCAGCCTCTATGATCGGCACACTTTCCTGCACGGACACGGCTTGAGCGGCCGTCCGCACCCGGATGCCGCTCCGACGAGACATCACGAGATCCGTACGAAGTAACGAGTGCACTGCGGGAGCGAACGGTGAACGGAACGTCCGAAGGGCCGCCGCCCGCGACAGACTTCATCGGGCCGATTATCACGGAGAGTGACGTTGACACATCACCTCGTGCCCTCACACCCCTCTCCACGACCTCTGCGCCCTCCACACCACCCGGGTCTGTCGCACCCCCTCTGCCCCCTCTACCCCTGATGACCCTGGCGTCCGATACGCCCCACACGTTCCCCGCCGCCTTCGCCGCGGCGCCGCTCGCGATGGCCGTCGTCGACCGCGACGGGCTGGTCGTGGCCGCCAACTCGGCGATGGGGTCGCTGATCGGGGCAAATTCAGGCAGTTTGAGTAGTCCGGATGATTCGGGTGATTCGAGCGGGCTGGTCGGGCGGGCGGCCGCCGATCTGGTCGAGCTCGGGTCGGACTCCCGTACCTGGCACGCGTATCGCGAGGTGCTGCGCGGCCGGCAGGCCAAGCTGCGCTGCACGCGCCGCCTCAGGCGCCCCGACGGGCGCTCGCTCTGGGTCCAGGTGATCGTGACCCCGCTGGTGGACGAGCCCGGCGTACTGCTCTCCGTCACCGACATCAGCGCCCGACGCGAACTCCAGGCCCGGCTGCGGCACTTGCAGATGCACGATCCGGTGACCCGGCTGCCCAACCGCACGCTGTTCTTCGAGCGCCTCGCGGCCGCGCTGGAGGCGGAGGCGTACGAGGAGAGCGGGACGGGCCGTATCGGCGTCTGCTATCTGGACCTCGACGGGTTCAAGGCGGTCAACGACACGCTCGGGCACCGGACCGGGGACCGGCTGCTCGCGGCCGTCGCCGAGCGGCTGGGCCGGTGTGCCGAGGAGGCGGGTTACGCCAGAACGAGCGTGCCGCTGGTGGCCAGACTGGGCGGGGACGAGTTCGCGCTCCTCGTGGAGAACTCCACCGGCACCGAGCAACTCGCCGACCTCGCCGACTCCGTGCTCACCTCCCTCCAGGAACCCTTCGACCTCGCCGGTCAACGGCTGTCCGTCTCCGCCTCGATCGGCGTCGTCGAGCGGCACGCGGCGAGCACCACCGCGACCGGGCTGATGCAGGCCGCCGACACGACGCTGTACTGGGCCAAGGCCGACGGAAAGGCACGCTGGACGTTCTTCGATCCCGAGCGCAACGCCCACCGGATGACCCGGCAGGCGCTGTCCTCCACGCTGCGGCCGGCCGTCGAGCAGGGTGAATTCGTCCTGGAGTACCAGCCGTTGGTGGGGATGGACGACGGGGAGCTGCGCGGGGTCGAGGCGCTGGTGCGCTGGAACCATCCGCAGTTCGGCACACTGGCGCCGAATCGGTTCATCGGATTGGCCGAGGAGGACGGATCGATCGTCCAGCTCGGCCGGTGGATTCTCGCCACCGCCTGCCGGCAGGCCCGGCGCTGGCAGACCGACCACCCCGACCGGGCACCGATCTTCGTCAGCGTGAACGTGGCCGTCCGCCAGGTGTGGGACTCCGACCTCGTCGCGGACGTGGCGGAGATCCTCGCGGAGACCGGACTCGCCCCGCATCTGCTGCAGTTGGAGCTCACCGAGTCCGCGGTGATGGGCTCGGCGGGGCGCCCCCTCCAAGCCCTCCAGGCCCTGCGCGACATGGGCGTCCGGATCGCCATCGACGACTTCGGCACCGGGTACTCGAACCTCGCCTACCTCAGCCGGCTGCCGGTGTCGGTGCTCAAGCTGGACGGCGCCTTCGTCCGCGGCTTCGAGTACGAGAACCGCGGCGACGTCCCCGCCTCCCCCAACCCCGCCGACGAGGTCATCGTCGAGGCCCTCATCCAACTCGCCCACCGGCTCGGCCTCACGGTCACCGCCGAGTGCGTGGAGACGACGGCCCAGGCGTCCCGGCTGCGGCGCATCGGGTGCGACACGGGGCAGGGGTGGCTGTACTCGCGTCCGGTGCCGCCGGATCGTATCTCCGACCTGCTGGAGGCGGAGGAGGACTCGGGGTTCGCTCAGATCGTCGGCAAACCGTAGGCGTCCGCGATCAGTTCGTACGAGCGGACGCGCAGCTCCGGGCGGTGGGCGTGGGTCGTGAGCATCAACTCGTCGGCCCCCGTCCGCTTGTGGAGGTCGTCGAGGCCGGCGCGGACCTCGTCCGCCGTGCCGTGGACGATGTTCGCGCCCCAGGAGTCGATGAACTCCCGCTCCATCGAGCTGAACGCGTACGCCTCCGCCTCCTCCGGGGTGGGGAACAGGCCGGGCCGGCCCGTGCGCAGACGGACCATGTTGAGGCCGGTGGCCAGCACCTGCCGGCGGGCCTCCTTCTCGTCGTCCGTCGCGAGGGCGGAGACGCCGATGAGGGCGTACGGGGCGTCGAGGACCTCCGAGGGCCGGAACGACTCCCGGTAGAGGTCGAGCGCCGGGATCGTGTTCTGCGCCGAGAAGTGGTGGGCGAAGGCGAAGGGCAGGCCGAGGGCGCCGGCCAGACGGGCGCTGAAGCCGGAGGAGCCGAGCAGCCAGACCGGGGGGCGGTGCGTCGACTGGACGCCGCCCGGTGAGGTGGCCTGAACGGGGCCCGGGACCGCGTGGACACGGCGGTAGGGGTGGCCGTCGGGGAAGTCGTCGTCCAGGAAGCGGGTCAGCTCCGCGAGTTGCTCGGGGAAGTCGTCGGCGCCCTCGTGGAGCCGCTCGGTACGGCGCAGGGCGGCGGCGGTGGCTCCGTCCGTGCCCGGGGCCCGGCCCAGCCCCAGGTCGATGCGGCCGGGAGCCATGGCTTCGAGGGTGCCGAACTGCTCCGCGATGACCAGGGGTGCGTGGTTGGGGAGCATGACTCCGCCCGAGCCGAGGCGGATGCGGGTGGTGTGGGCGGCGAGGTGGGCCAGGATCACAGCTGGGGAGGACGAGGCCACACCGGGCATGGAGTGGTGTTCGGCCACCCAGTGGCGGTGGAAGCCGCGGGACTCGGCGAGGCGGGACAGCTCGACGCTGGTGCGCAGGGCGTCGGTGGCGGTGCTGCCGGTACCGACCGTGACGAGGTCGAGTACGGACAGAGGGACGGGTGCGGTACCGGGTGCTGTACCTCGGATCTCGTCTGCTGCCACGGTGGGTGCCTCCTGTGTACTGCGACGCGTCGTCCCTTCCGGGACGAACAGGAGACGGTCTCCGGTTATTCCTTCGCTGCTGCGCCACGGGCAGGTGCGGTGGACAACACTCGGCGGCCGGCGACAGTGCACGGCCGTCACCTCACGGGTCGGTGTTCAGTAGGTTGATCGCATGTTCTGCTGCTGACGAGGTGACAGGTGCGGGGCGGGTGCGGCAGGACCCGCGGTTGTGCCGTCGGGGCTGGAGTATGCGTCGCGTGAGGATCTTCTCGCGTTGATCGGCTGGTCCAGCGGCGGAATGAGGAGCCGGCGGCGGCCAACGAGCGTCTGACGGCGCAGCGGCGGAAGCTGGAGAGGCGTCTTGGCCGCAACTCGGCTAGCTCCTCGATGCCGCCGTCCGCCTTCACCGGCAACCTCTGGCTGCCCCGATCGAACAGGCAACCCGGGCAGCCGATCTCACAGCCCGTCACCGGTCAGCCGCATACCTTCTGAATGCTTACCCTCACGGACACGTAGGTGATCAGTCCGCGGGCATGCGGCCATTCGGTGGATTCTGGCCACACGGGAGTTCGGCCGAGGTCGGATACCACGTACCGCTGGCATCTTGATGCCCGCCAGCTCGGATTCCTGAAGGGCTCTCGATGCAAGCACCGCGCACAAAAGACGCAACGGTCCCGACGCAACATACGATTGTCACGAAAGAGGCGGTGGCCGAAGCACCACACAAGGGTCGCTTCGGCGGCACATGGTGGGTCTGGGCCATGGCGGGAGCGCTGTTCGTGATCTACGCGGCGGTTTCGCTGCGTCTCCACCAACGGATGCTCACGAGCAGTTATGACCTGGGCATCTTCGAACAGGTCGTCCGCTCGTACGCGGAAGGACGATTGCCGGTCTCCGAAGTGAAGGGGCAAGACTTTCCCGTCCTGGGGGATCATTTCTCTCCCGTCCTGGCGCTCGTGGCGCCGTTCTACTGGGTGTGGCGGGGCGCGGAAACGCTCCTCGTCGCGCAGGCCGCACTTCTCGCCGTGAGCGTCGTTCCTCTGACACTCTGGGCGCGCCGGACCCTGGGTGACCCGGCCGGCGCGGTAATTGGGGCTTGTTACGGAATTTCCTGGGGAATCGCGAGCGGGGTCGGCTACGACTTCCACGAAGTGGCATTCGCCGTTCCGTTCCTGGCATTCTCGCTCACCGCCCTCGGGAATGACCGGATGACCGCAGCAGCGTGCTGGGCTCTGCCCCTGTTGCTCGTGAAGGAAGACCTCGGGCTCACGGTTCTCGTCATCGGTCTCGTCATCGCCCGGCGAGGCGGCCGCAGGCTCGGGTTGTTCACGGCCGCAGCCGGTCTCGCCGGGACGACGCTGGCGCTGTTCGTGATCCTGCCGGCCTTCAACCCCAGCGGCGCCTTCGCCTATTGGTTCCTGGTCGAGAACCCTTCCGGAGACAGTGCGGGCAGTATGCTGGATCTGCTGCATCGGGGCACGATCGGTCTCATCACCCCCCAGACCAAGGTGTCGACCCTTGTACTCGTGCTGGCTCCCACCTTGTTCCTGGCGATGCGGTCTCCCCTGCTGTGGGTCGCCCTGCCAACTCTGGTGTGGCGCTTCGTGTCGAGCAACAGCCTGCACTGGGGGACCAGCTTCCACTACTCGCTCGTCCTGATGCCGATCGTCTTCGCAGCCTTCATCGACGCCCTGGTACGACGCGGGACGAGCAAGCGCAGCCTCCGCCGCCACCTCGCGGGCTCTGCCGCGATCACTGCCGTGATCCTTCCGAGCTTTGCCTTGTTCCAGCTGGTCCAGCCGGACACCTGGCGGACCGACCCTCGCGTCGCGGTCGCCCATCGCCTGATGGACAAGATCCCCGATGATGCCACGGTCCAGGCGTCCGACCACTTGGTACCCCAGCTCACCAACCGAGCGAGTGTCAGCCTCTACGGCTCGTACGACAGCCGCCCCAACCCGCAGTGGATCATGGTGGACACCTGGGTGCCGGACAGCGCGCGAGGGTGGTCGGGCCAGCCGCTGAGCGCTGAAGCGGAACAGCGGTACTTGGCGCAGGACCGCCGTAATGGGTACGACCTGGTGGCGAAGCACGACGGCTTCGTGCTGCTGCGCCGTGGGTGATCCTGCACCACCGAGGCCGGCCGGACAGCAGATGCACACTTGGCCTCGATTCGTCAGCAGCGATGACCGCCTGACCGGGCTGCCAGTTCACCACCCGGCGATGCGTACATTCGGGTGATCTTTGCGCCCGAAGTGCCTGCCGAATGGCGGCGCCACGAGAGCGGCCTCATAACGTCAGCCGACGTAACGGTGGTTCGCACTCCAGCATCGTGGGCACTGCCTCGATGTCTTCCGGGTCAGCCGCCCGAGATCAGCCACGTCCATCCGTCCCTCACTATTCCACGAGATGTGACAAAGTGAAACGTAGGAGATTGTGGGCAGGGCTCGCCGGAATGGCGGCGGTTGCCATCGCGGTGACCGTCTGGGCATTTCAGTCCGAGACGCATGCGCCCCCGGAATCCAAGGCCGCGTCGGTGCACCAGAAGGCCCAGGAGACGAACGCGCTTCTGCGGACCGCCCTTCAACAGCAACAGCAACAGGACTCCCGTGGCGCTGCCCATACTTACCGGCGCGTGCTGGAACTGGACCCGCACAACAAGTTCGCCTGGTACAACCTGGGGGTCATCGCGCAACAGGACGGCAACACGGCCGATGCCCGTGCAGCCTACGACAGAGCTCTGAAGATCGATCCGTCATTCGTCTCGGCTCTTTACAGCGAGGCGATGCTACTGGAGTCGAGCAAACCCGACCGGGCCGTGGAACTCCTGAGACGTGCCGTTGCCGCCGACCCCGAGGCGACCGCGATCCATATGCAACTCGGGCTCTTCCTCGCGAAGCAGGAACGCGACGACGAGGCCGAGGACGCATTCCGTCGAGCCGTCGCGGCAGAACCCGCGCTCCTTTCGCACGTGCCACAACCGTTCCGGGATTCCGTGAGCCCCCCACCGACATCGAGCCGAACAGGAGACACCAGATGACGTCGACCGCGACACCGAGGTTCTCCGTCTTCACCCCCAGCCACCAGCCCCGTTTTCTCGATGAGTGCCTGACGGCCCTGCAGGCGCAGACCTGTCCGGACTGGGAGTGGATCGTCCTGCTCAACAGCGGCGCCCGGTGGGAGCCGCAACGACCCGACGAGCGGGTCCGTGTGGAGATCGCGGACGACGTGCACGGCGTCGGAGCAGCGAAGCGCAGGGCCTGTGAACTCGCGCGCGGCGAGATCCTCGTGGAACTCGACCACGACGATCTGCTGGCGAAGGCGTGCCTGGCGGAACTCGGCAAGGCGTTCGACCAACGCCCTGAGGCCGTTCTCGTCTACAGCAACACCGCGCAGATCACCGAAGACGGGAAGCGGGACGACAGCCGTTTCAACGAGACGCACGGCTGGCAGTACGAAGAGGTGCGCGTCGACGGACGCAAGCTGCTGCAAGTCATGTCCATGGCTCCGACACCGCACAACGTCTCCTACATCTGGTACGCGCCCAACCACGTGCGGGCGTTCCGCAAGGAGAGCTACGTGAAGGCCGGCGGATACGACGCCGCCCGTACGGTCCTGGACGACCAGGACCTGATGTGCCGCCTGTTCCATGTCGGCGATTTCCACCACATCCCCCGGTGCCTGTACCTGCAGCGGATGCACACCGGGAACACCCAGCGCGACCCGGAGATCAACAAGCGCATCCAGCGTGAGACGGTCGCCCTGTACGACAAGTACATCGAGGCCAACGCCCTCGCCTGGACCATGCGGCGCGGACTGCTCGCGCTGGACTTCGGTGCGGCCAACCGGAAGCTGCCCGGCTACCTGGGCGTGGACCAGCATGCGGGGAAGGGCGTCGACATGGTCGCGCCCCTGCCCGGGAAGCTCGACCTGCCCGACAGCTCCGTCGGCCTGATCCGGGCCGTGGAATTCCTCGGCCAGGTGCCGGCGAAGGTGCCGCTGATCAACGAGCTGTACCGGCTGCTCGCGCCCGGCGGCATACTCCTCACCCTGACGCCCAGCTCCGACGGCCGCGGCGCGTACCAGAACCCGACTCAGGTCGCCTACTACAACGAGAACTCGTTCTGGTACTACACGGACAACCAGTACCGCGCGTTCGTGCCCGACCTCGATGCCCGCTTCCAGTCGTCGCGGCTGGTCACCTACTTCCCGACCGAGTGGCACTCCAAGAAAAACATCTCCTACGTGGTAGCCAATCTCATCGCGATGAAGGACGGCGCCGAGCGGTGCGGCGGACCGCTGCTGGTCTAGGGCCTGTAGGCATCTTGTCCGCCACGCCTGATGATGGATGCGGAGTCAACCCCGTGTTGAAAGCTCTCGTACTCGCCGGAGGTTTCGGGACCCGGCTGCGGCCCATCACCCACACCTCCGCCAAGCAGCTCGTCCCGGTGGCCAACAAGCCGGTGCTCTTCTATGGCCTTGAGTCCATCGCCGCGGCAGGGATCAGGGAGGTGGGCATCGTCGTCGGGGCCTCGGCCGAGGAAATCCAGTCGGCCGTCGGGGACGGCGACGCGTTCGGCCTCGACGTCACCTACATCCGCCAGGAAGCTCCCCTCGGGCTCGCGCATGCGGTTCTCGTCTCCCGGGATTTTCTCCAGGACGAGGACTTCGTGATGTACCTCGGGGACAATTTCATCCTGGGCGGTATCACCAGCCTGGTCGACGGCTTCCGGCGGACCCGGCCGGACGCCGGGATCCTGCTCACCCGGGTCACCGATCCGAGCGCCTTCGGTGTCGCCGAACTCGATACGACCGGCCGGGTCTGCCGCCTTGAGGAGAAGCCGGAACAGCCGCGATCCGATCTGGCGCTGGTCGGCGTCTATCTCTTCACTCCGGCGGTCCACAGGGCCGTACGGGCCATCAAGCCCTCCCCGCGCGGTGAGTTGGAGATCACTCATGCCCTGCAGTGGCTGATCGATGAGCGTTACGAGGTCCGCTCCACCGTCATCGACGGCTACTGGAAGGACACGGGCAACGTCCCGGACATGCTGGAGGTGAACCGCTCCGTGCTCGAAGATCTCGAGCCGGCCGTCCTGGGCAGTGTGGACGAGGCCTCGGAGATCATCGGACGGGTCCGCATCGAGGAAGGGGCCCGGGTGACCGACTCCCGGATCATGGGTCCCGCGATCATCGGCGCGGACACCGTGGTGACCCGTTCCTATGTCGGGCCGTACACCTCCATCGCCGCCGGCTGCCGGCTGCTGGACAGTGAGATCGAGTACTCGATCGTGCTCAGCGGCTCGGCCATTCAGGGCGTACGCCGTGTGGAGGCCTCACTGATCGGCCGCAACGTCGACGTCGTCCCCGCCCCGGCGGTTCCCGCAGCCCACCGATTCGTACTCGGCGACCACAGCAAGGTGCAGATCTCCGCGTGACCCACACTTCCACCCGCATCCTCGTCACCGGCGGCGCCGGTTTCATCGGCTCGCACTACGTCCGCACACTGCTCGGCCCGCACGGCCCCGGCGGTGCGGCGGTCACTGTCCTGGACCAGCTCACCTACGCCGGAAATCCGGCCAACCTCGACCCGGTGCGCGGCCATCCCGGTTTCTTCTTCGTCCGGGGTGACATCTGCGACCCGGAACTCGTCGGCAAACTCGTCTCCGAGCACGACCAGGTGGTGCACTTCGCCGCAGAATCCCATGTCGACCGCTCCATCCAGAGCGCCGACACGTTTGTGCGCACCAACGTCCTGGGCACCCAGACACTGCTCGACGCAGCCGTGCGCCATCAACTGCGCACCTTCGTCCACATCTCCACCGACGAGGTGTACGGCTCGCTCGACGAAGGCTCCTGGCCGGAGACCGATCCCCTGTGCCCCAACTCCCCCTATGCGGCGTCCAAGGCGGGAGCCGACCTGCTCGCTCTGGCCTGTCACCGCACGCACGGCCTGGACGTGCGGGTCACCCGTTGCTCGAACAACTACGGGCCCTACCAGTTCCCGGAGAAGGTCATCCCGCTGTTCATCACCCATCTCCTGGACGGTCTGCCGGTCCCCCTGTACGGCGACGGTCTGAACGTCCGCGACTGGCTGCACATCGACGACCACGTCCGGGGAATCGAACTCGTACGCACCGGCGGTCGCCCAGGAGAGGTCTACAACATCGGCGGTGGCACCGAACTCACCAACCACCACCTCACCGGGCTGCTCCTGGACGCCTTCGGTGCAGGCTGGGACCGGGTGACGTACGTCGAGGACCGCAAGGGCCACGACCGCCGCTACTCCGTGGACTGGACCAAGATCCGGACCGACCTGGGCTACGCACCGCGCGTGGACTTCACGGCAGGTCTGGTCGAGACCATCGACTGGTACCGTGACCACCGCTCCTGGTGGGAGCCGCTCGGGCGCCGGGCGGCGCGATGACCCGCTGGATGGTGACCGGAGCCGGCGGGATGCTGGGACAGGCGGTCGTGGCCCGGCTGCGCGGGCTGGATGCCGTCGCCCTCGACCGAGGCGGTCTCGACATCACCGACCCCGGATCCGTACGAAACGCCATGGCCGCCCATCGCCCGGATGTCGTCATCAACTGCGCGGCCTGGACAGCCGTCGACGAGGCGGAAACATATGAGGCCGAGGCCTTCCGGATCAACGCTCTGGGCCCGGCCCACCTTGCGGACTCCTGCGCCGTCACAGGCGCCCGGCTCATCCATGTCTCCACCGACTACGTGTTCGCCGGAGACGCCGACCACCCCTACCCGGAGAACCACCCCACGGGACCACGCACGGCCTACGGCCGCACCAAGCTGGCGGGCGAGCAGGCCGTGCTGAGGTCCCTTCCGCACAGCGGCTTCGTCGTGCGGACAGCCTGGCTGTACGGGACGGGCGGGGCCAATTTCGTCAGCACCATCGTCCAGCTGGCCGATGCACGTGACGTCCTGGACGTGGTCGACGACCAACGGGGACAGCCCACATGGACCGGCGACCTGGCAGATCTGCTCGTTCGGCTCGGTGACGCCGCGCTCGCCGGAGAGGCAGCCCCCGGTGTGTATCACGGCACCAGCACGGGCAGTACCACCTGGTACGAACTGGCCCGGGAGATCTTTCGGCTGCTGGGCACCGACCCGGCCCGGGTCCGGCCCGTCACCAGCTCCGCCTTCCCGCGGCCCGCACGTCGCCCCGGCTACAGCGTGCTCGGGCACCAGCGCTGGTGCGAAGCCGGTCTGGCTCCGATCCGTGACTGGCGTGAGGCGCTGGCCGAGGCGTTCCCGACGCTGCTCAGCACTGCTCAGCGTCGAGCGGAGATGGCCGATTCGGCCGACTGAACACCACTCAGCCTGCCGTACCAGTTCCGGCATTCCGCGTAGTCGGGCAGCGATCCGCTCTCCGCGGCTTCACGGAGTGTGGGCGCCTGCGCGTCCTTCTCGGACAACAGCGGCTCGATGTCCTTCGGCCAGTCGATGCCCAGCTCCGGGTCGAGTGGATGGACGCCGCGCTCGCGAGCCGGGGTGTACGGCGTACTGCACAGGTACATCACGGTGGCGTCGTCGGTCAGTGCCATGAAGGCGTGGCCGAGTCCCTCACCGAGATACACGGCTCTGGGATGACGTTCGCCGAGCTCCACGGCGTCCCACTGCCCGAAGGTGGGCGCCCCCAGCCGAACGTCCACGATCACGTCGAGAACCGCACCGCGCACACAGGTGACGAACTTCGCCTGTCCCGGGGGCACATCAGCGAAGTGCACTCCGCGGAGCGCGCCACGCACGGACACGGAACAGTTCGCCTGCGCCACGCCGAAAGGATGACGTACAGCTGCGGCGAATGCACCACCGTTGAACCATTCGTGGAAGGTTCCCCTGCGGTCCGAGAAAACCCTCGGTTCCGCTACCCAGGCCCCCTCAATACTCAATGCACGCATGTCATAAACTCCTCAGCCGGTCCATTCGGCGTGAATTCCCTGAGGCCGTGGGTGCGGGCGGAATGCGGACGGTGCCCGCGAGGCCGCAGCCTCGGGGCACCGTCGCTCATTCCCAGTTGAAGCGGACGGCCGGTACGGCACCGCCGCTCGCGCGGGAGTTACGGGGTCACATCGGCGCACACCACGTAGGCGGTGAACTCGGGAGTGGGCGGGAGGGTAACTCCGTCGGGGGCGAGGGCGACCTCCCACCCAATGGGTGTGGCGCCATCAGTGCCGGGGACGGGCCTGCTGGTCTCGACGATGGGGGCGAACGCGTCGAACCCGCCGCCGGTGGCGACATCGCCGGCGTCGCAGAAGGCGGTCACATCAAAGTCGGGCAGAGACTCGGTCGCGAACCTGACGTACGTGCTGCTACCCGGGGCACCCTGCGCGCCCGGGTCACCCTGCGGGCCCTGCTCGCCGATCGGGCCCTGCTCGCCGATCGGGCCCTGCTCGCCGATGGGGCCCTGGGGGCCTCGGAGGCCCGGGTCGCCCTGGGGACCCTGCGGCCCGCGCTCGCCCTTGTCCTTGTCCTTGTCGGCACTCACGGCGCCGTTCGGGCCGGGCAGCGCCACAGCGCTGTCGGAGCCGGACCTGTGGATCGCGTCGGCGACGGCCGTGCTACACGGGACGACATTGAGCGCTACGGCAAGCGCGCCCACCGACACCGCCGTGGCGGTTTTCACGCGTGAACTACGGATCGTTCTACGGCTCACCAGAGAACCTTCCTTCACGAAATTCGAGGGATCAGACCGCAAGCGCGTGCACTCGGAGCACTTCATTCGCGTGCGTGTCACGTCGCCTTGGCTACGGACAAGCCCATCCTTCGCTCTGGATGGCTGAAATATTACGAGCCGGTGCGTGTCACAGGCGAAGATCACCCGAGCGGCCTCAAGGGTCCCGTGTGCGGGGCCCTCATCTCCGGGGCGGCTCGACCCCGGCCACCCCCGCCTCGTACAGCGCATGCGCCGTCCGCAGCACGAGGTCGTCCCGGTGCCGGGCGGCCACGATCTGCAGCCCCACCGGCAGCCCGTCCCCGTCCGTGCCGACGGGAACGGTCGCCGCCGGCTGCTGGGTCATGTTGAAGGGGTACGTGAACGGCGTCCACCCCGTCCAGCGCCGGTGGCCCGAGTCCTTCGGGACCTCGGCGCCCGCCTCGAAGGCGGTGAGCGGGAGGGTCGGGGTGACGAGCAGGTCGTAGGTGTCGTGGAAGCTGCCCATACGGCGGCCCAGCTCCATGCGGACGTCGACCGCGGCCAGGTAGTCGAGGGCGGAGTAGCGGGCGCCCAGATCACAGATCTCCCGCAGCCCGGGGTCCATCATCTCCCGCTGGTGCGGCCCGAAGTGCTCGGTCACCCGGGCCGCCCCGCTGAACCACAGGGTGTGGAAGGCGTCCACCGGCTCGGTGAAGTCGGGGTCGGTCTCCTCGACGTACGCGCCCAGCCCCGCCAGCCGCTCCACCGCCCGCCGTACCGCCGCCGCGACCGCCGGGCGCACCGCCACCTGGCCGCCGAGGGACGGTGAGTAGGCGACACGCAGGCCGTGCACACCGCCGGTCAGGGTGGCCGCGTAGGAGCCGGGGGCGGCGGGGAGTGCCGACCAGTCGCGGGAGTCGCCACCGCCGATCACGTCGAGGAGCAGGGCCGCGTCCGCCGCGTCCCGGGTCATCGGGCCGACGTGGGCGAGGGTGCCGAAGGCGCTGGCCGGATAGAGGGGGACACGGCCGTACGTCGGTTTCAGCGCGAAGATGCCGCAGAACGCCGCCGGGATACGGACGCTGCCGCCGCCGTCGGTGCCGAGAGCGAGCGGTCCGGCGCCGAGGGCCACGGCCGCGGCGGCGCCGCCGCTGGAGCCGCCGGCGGTACGGGCCGGGTCGTGGGGGTTGCGGGTCACGCCGGTGAGGGGGCAGTCGGTGACGCCCTTCCAGCCGAACTCGGGCGTCGTGGTCTTGCCGAGGAAGACCGCGCCGTGCTCGCGCAGACGGGCCACGGAGGGCGCGTCCTCGTCCCAGGGGCTCTGCGCGGAAACGGCCTTGGAGCCGCGCAGAGTCGGGGCGCCGCGCAGCAGCAGGATGTCCTTCACGGTGACCGGCACGCCGTCGAGGAGACCGGACGGCTCGCCGCGCCGCCAGCGCCCGGCCGACTCGCGGGCCTGCGCCAGGGCCTCGTCCGCCAGCAGCCGCACGAACGCGTTCACCTCCGGCTGGATCCGCTCGGCCCGCTCCAGGGCCGCACGGGTGGCGTCGACGGGAGTGAACTCGCCCGTGCGATAGCCGTCGAGGAGTTGTACGGCGGTCAGGTCCGTGAGATCCGTCATGCGCCCTCCAGGCGTACGTCCGTGAGGAGTTCAGCGCCCGGGTACGTACCCACGCTGCTTGTCGACCACGTTCAGCAATGGCCTGCCCGCCTCCCACCGCTCGAACAGATCCACGAACTGCGCCCCGAGATCCTCCCGCCAGCCGACCGTGTCGCCGCTCATGTGCGGGGACACGATCAGGCCCGGAAGCTGCCACAACGGGCTCTCGGGGGTGAGGGGCTCGTGCTCGAAGACGTCGAGCGCCGCCCCCGCGATCCAACGCTTCGACAGCGCCTCGGCCAGCGCGTCCTCCACGACGAGCTGCCCGCGCCCGACATTGATGAAGCGGGCCGAGGGCTGCATGACGCCGAAGCGGCGGGCGTCGAACATGCCGTACGTCTGCTCCGTCAGCGGCGCGGCCGCTACCACCCAGTCGGCGCGGGCGAGCAGCCGGTCCAGGTCGTCGGGGCCGTGGATGCCGGTGTGCGGGACCCGTCCGACCAGGGCGGTGGTGATGTCGAGGGCCTTGAGGGTTCGGGCGATCGCCCGGCCGATGGGGCCGGATCCGACGACGCACGCGCGCGTGCCGCCGACGCGCTGCGACTCGCGGTGCCGCCAGGTCCGCTCCTGCTGGAGCTCCCAGGTCCGCGGCAGGTCCTTCGCCATCGCGAGGACGAGGGCGGCGACGTACTCGGCGATCGGCTGGTCGAAGATCCCGCGCGCGTTGGTGACCACGGTGTCGGACGCGGCGAGCTCCGGGCACATCAGATGGTCCACGCCGGCGCTCGCCGTGTGCACCCAGCGCGGACGCGGGCCCTCGCCGGGCCAGGCGTGCCGTACGGCGTGCGAGGTGAAGTCCCAGACGAGGAGCACATCGGCGTGCGGGAGGCGCTCGGCGAGGGTGGACTCGTCGGCGTGCGCGATCCGCACGCGCCCGGTGAGCCGGCCCAGTCGCGGGGGCGGTTCGGCATCCAGGACAAGCAGGGTGGTGTCGGACATGGCAGGGAAACCGTCTTGCAATCTGCGTCCGCTTCTCTGGAGGGGGTCTTACGGGGCGATCGTAGGGCGCTGGCCGTCTGAGATGCGCGGATTGACCACGCTCGCACCGGAACCTACCGTCGTCAACAGACACCCGCATACGGTTCGTCGTCATCCCGTCCCTCGCTCGTCATGAGGCCGGTGCCACCATGGATGTCACTTTTCTCGGCGGACCCCGCCCGCAACGCGGAGTCGGCGTCGTCGCCCCTTTCGACTTCGCGCTCGACCGTGAGCTGTGGCGGTGGGTGCCGGACGAGGTGTCCCTGCATCTCACGCGGACGCCGTACGTCCCGGTCGAGGTGAGCCTCGACCTGGCCCGCCTGGTCAGCGAGCACGAGACCCTGACCGACGGCGTCCGCACCCTGAACGCCATCGCGCCCGAGGTCGTCGCCTACGCCTGCACCTCGGGCAGCTTCGTCGGCGGCATCGCGGGCGAACGGGCGATGTGCGCGGCGATGACCCGGGCGGGCGCGATACCGGCGCTGACGACGTCCGGGGCACTGCTGGAGGCGCTGACCGAGCTGGGCGTACGGCGGGTGGCACTGGTGACGCCGTACACCGTGTCGGTGACACGGGCGCTGGAGGAGTACATGGCGGGCGCGGGCATCACGGTGACGGGGTGCGCGTTCATGGGGCTGACGCGGCGCATCTGGCAGGTGCCGTACCGCGATGTGGTCGAGATGGCGCGCCAGGCCGTGGAAGGCGACGGGTCGGGCACTCCGGGGCTCGTCGCCGACGCCCTCTTCATCAGCTGCACCAACCTCCCGACGTACGACGTGATCCCTCAGCTGGAGGCGGAGCTGCGCGTCCCCGTGCTCTCGGCCAACCAGGTGACGATGTGGGCCGCGCTGCGCCGGCTGGGTACGCGGGCGGTGGGGCCGTATCAGGCGCTGATCAATCCGGCGGCACGCCCCGGTCGCGCAATGCCCGATGTACTGGACGTGCCGGATGTACCGGACATATCGACTGTGTCGAATGTGTCGGACGCATCGGACGGATCGAACATGCCGGATGCCCCGGAGCCAGAGCAGCAGCAGGAAGGTTGGACATGACCGCACTCGGATTCCTCTACCCGGGCCACTCCGCCGAGGACGACTACCCCCGCATCGAGCAACTGCTCGCCAGCGACATCCGGGTGGACCTGGTGCACACCGACATCGGCGAGGACGCGCACCGGGAGGACGCCCTGCGGCGGATGGGGTCCGCGGAGCGGCTCGCGGCGGGCGTCGAGGCGCTGCGGCTGTCGGGCGCGGAGGCGGTGGTGTGGGCCTGCACGAGCGGCAGCTTCGTCTACGGCTGGGAGGGCGCCCACGAGCAGGTGCGCTCCCTCGCCCGCGCCGCGGGCATGCCGGCGTCGTCGACGTCGTTCGCCTTCGTGCACGCGGTGCGGGAGATCGGGGTACGGCGGGTGGCGGTCGGCGCGACCTACCCGGACGACGTTGCGGCGCTGTTCGTGGACTTCCTGGGGGCGGCGGGGCTGGAGGTGGTCGCCGTCCGTGGCTCGGGGATCATCACGGCGGCGGAGGTCGGCACGTGGGGCGAGGAGGAGGTGTTCACCCTGGCGAGGGCGGCGGACACGGAGGACGCGGAGGCGGTACTGCTCCCGGACACGGCGCTGCACACGGCCGCCCATATCCCCGCCCTGGAGAAGGACCTGCGCAAACCGGTCCTGACCGCCAACCAGGTCACCGTCTGGGAGGCCCTCCGCCTGGTGGACCGCCGGGTGAACGCACCGGAACTCGGCATGCTGTTCGCAAAGGAGCCAATTGTGCAGGTGTGAGGGCCCCCACCGTGTGGACGCTGTCAGCGAATTCGGGCCGCAGGCGCCAATGGGCAGCTTTGTCTCAGCTTGAGATTTAACCCAGCGGATTCGAACACCTCTGACCGGCGCTTTCAGGCGCGATCAACGCGCCTGGCGGGTCGAATCGGGCGAAAACGCCCAGTCGACGCAGCAGAGGGTCGTGTTCGAACGGCGAGGTTAAATCTCAAGCTCAGCGAGCATGCCGCAAACGCGGCGCGCGGCGGCACGCATACACACGCCCCGGTCTACGCCCTCCGGAACTCCAGCCGCTCCCCCAGCGCCCCTGCCCGCCACAGGTCGTTGCACGCCTCCGCCATCGCGTCCAGGCCCTCGACCACCTGCCCCCACACGATCCCGGGCACCCAGCCCACGTCGCCGTTGAGGAGGAGGTTGTTGCGTTCGTAGAAGAGGGCGAGGTCGACCACGGGGGTCCCGGCCCGGACCCCGGAGGTCTCGGAGTAGCCGTAGGACTTCGCGCCCAACTGTGTACCGGAGAAGGAGAAATAGCAGAGGTCTCCGGGGATGGGGGTGATGGTGGGGTTCTCCAGGGGCGGCTCGGTCTCCGCGAAGGCGGGAAAGAGCGAGTAGACCTCGTTTCGGGCGTACTTGGCGTGGTAGACGTCCCCGCCGAGCGGGAGCGCCTGCCACACCGCCTCACAGGTGAGGGGGGCCCGGTCGTCGAGCAGTTTCGCGGTGCAGCGCACGTCCCGCTTGGCGAAGGAGAGTTCCAGATAGCGATCGGCCATGCCACCACACTCCCCGGCGACGAGGCCTCCCATACCTCCGCCGCCAGAGAACAGGATGATCTCGTTCCGGACACTGTTGGGTCACATACCCCGGCCAGTCGGCATAGGCCCTGGGGATCGGGCAGGCGAGTCCACTGGTCTGTATGACGACCAGACTGCACGTCCCTTTGGAGGTTGCGCGTCATGTCCGAGTTCCCGACCCTGTCCCGCAGGGGTTTTCTCACCAGAACCACGGCCCTCGGCGGCCTGATCGCCGTGCCCGGTCTCCTCACCGCCTGCAGCAAGACGGACGACGGCGGCGGTGACAGCGCGGGCTCGGCGCTGGACCAGCTCGCGGAGCAGGGCTACGTGCGCGTCGCCTACGCGAACGAGGCCCCCTACGGCTACGAGGAGGACGGCGAACTCAAGGGCGAGGCCCCGACCCTGCACCGGGAGATCTTCCAGGCACTGGGCATCGACGAACTGCGCCCGACCTTCTCCGAGTGGGACGGACTGATCCCCGGGCTGCAGGCCGGCAAGTACGACGTGATCAGCGCCGGCATGGCCATCATCCCGGAACGCTGCGAGAAGGCGCTGTTCTCGGAGCCGGAGTTCATCTCGCCCACCGCAATGATGGTGAAGGAGGGCAACCCGCAGAACCTGACCGACCTGGCGTCGGTGAAGGAGGCCGGGATCACCATCGGAGTGATGTCGGGCGCGGTCGAGAAGAGCTACGCCACCGGCGCCGGGATCTCCGAGGACGACATCAGGACGCTGCAGAAGCCGCAGGACGGCGCGGACGCGGTGAAGGGCGGCCGGATCGACGCCTTCCTGCTCACCGGCATCTCGCTCAACTGGCTCGCCAAGAACAACAGCGGCGTGGAGGTCACCGAGTCCTTCGTCCCCGAGCTCGACGGTGTGAAGCAGTACAGCCCGGGCGGCGCGGTCTTCCGCAAGGGCAGCGAGGACCTGCGGGACGCCTTCAACCGGGAGCTGAAGAAGATCACCGCGGACCCGGACCGCTATGTGCAGCTCATCGGGGAGTACGGCTTCGGCGAGGACACGATCCCGCCGGCGGACCTGAAGACCGCCGATCTGTGCCAGGCCTGACGGGGACCCTGGCGCATGGGTGATTTCTACTCGTACTTCTTCGACCATATGCCGGACGTGTGGTCGGGGCTGTGGGTGACGGTCGAGGCGACGGTGCTCGGCGCTGCCGTCGCCCTCGCTCTGGCGTTCGTGTTCGGCTTCATGGCGAACAGCCGGCCCGTGCTCGTGCGGGGGGTGTCACGGGTCTTCGTCGAGTTCTTCCGCGGTACGTCGCTGTATGTGCAGCTGTTCTGGCTGTACTACGCCTTCCCGCTGCTGACCGGGTACGAGCTGTCCCCGCTGTTCTGCGGGGTCGTGGCGTTCGGCATGAACTACGGCGCGTACGGCTCGGAGGTGGTGCGCGGTGCGCTGAACGCCGTGCCCAAGGCGCAGTGGGAGGCCGCCGTCGCGCTCAACCTGACCCCGGTGCAGCGCATGCGCCGGGTGATCCTTCCGCAGGCCTGGGTGCAGATGATCCCGCCGTTCACCAACCTGTTGATCCAGTTGCTGAAGTGCACCCCGCTGCTGTGGCTGATCTCGGCCGCCGACCTGACGACGGTGGTCCAGCAGATGCGTGACCGCACGGGCGAGTCGACGGCCGCGTATCTGACCCTGCTGGTCATCTACTTCGTCCTCGCCTACACGCTGACCCTGCTGATGAACGCCCTGGAGCGGCACGCCAAGACCCGGCTCGGCCAGCGCACGAGCACCCGCGGCCTGCTGCGCCCGCGCAGCGGCGCGGCCGCGGAGAAGTCCGGTGTGGCGGCGGGCGGAGGGGGTGCCGCGTGAACTACGAATGGGACTGGGACGCCCTGCGCGAGTCGCTGCCGCTGCTGCTGGAGGGGTTCAGGACAACGCTGCTGGCGACGGTTCTGGGGACGCTGGTGGCCGCCGTGCTCGGCCTGGTCGTCGCCATGGCCGGACGGGCGCCGACCCGACTGGTGACCGTGCCGGTGCGGGCGGTCACCGAGTTCGTCAGGTCGACCCCGCTGCTGGTGCAACTGGTGGGCGCCTACGCCGTGTTCAACACGGTCGAGCCGCTGACCATCGGCATCGTGGTGCTGGGCATCCATTACGCCTCGTACCTGTCCGAGGTGTACCGGGCGGGCATCGACGCCGTACCGAAGGGTCAGTGGGAGGCATGCCGGGCGTTGTCCATGTCTCCGCGGCGCACCTGGCGGGCCGTGATCCTGCCGCAGGCGGTACGCAATGTGCTGCCCGCGCTCGGCAACTACGCGATCGCCATGTTCAAGGAGACCCCGTTCCTGGCCGTCATCACGGTCACGGAGATGGTCGCCGAGGCACGGGAGTACGGGGCGTTCAACTTCGCGTACGTCGAGACCTTCACCCTCGCCGGACTGATCTTCCTGCTGGCGAGCTACCCGACCTCGCTTCTGATGAGAAAGCTGGAGAAGCGCTTTGGCCACTGATCCCCTGCAGAAGACGAATCCCGAGGACAGCGTGGAGGAAGGTACCGCCTCGGGCCACCTGGTGGTGTTCGACCAGGTGGTCAAGCGGTACGGCGACCATGTGGTGCTGAACCATCTGGACTTCACGGTGGAGCGCGGCCAGCACGTCACCCTGATCGGGCCCAGCGGCTCCGGCAAGACCACCATTCTGCGGCTGCTGATGACGCTGGAGCCGGTCAGCGAGGGCCTCATCATGGTGGGCGGGAGGCCGCTCTCCCACATGCCCGCGCCGGGCGGCGGCCTCAAGCCGGCCAGTGAGAAGTACCAGCGGGACATCCGCAAGAAGATCGGGATGGTCTTCCAGCAGTTCAACCTGTTCCCGAACATGAACGTGCTGCAGAACATCACCGAAGCACCCGTCAACGTCCTCGGCATGGACCGCGCCGAGGCGGAGGAGCGCGCCAGGGAACTGCTCGACCTGGTCGGACTGCGGGAGAAGGTCAACGCCCATCCGACCCAGCTGTCCGGCGGTCAGCAGCAGCGCGTGGCGATCGCCCGCGCGCTGGCCATGCGTCCGGAGATCCTGCTGCTGGACGAGGTGACGTCGGCGCTGGACCCGGAGCTGGTGGCCGGGGTCCTCGACGTCCTCAGGGACATCGCGCACTCCACGGACATCACCATGCTCTGTGTGACCCACGAGATGAACTTCGCCCGCGACATCTCGGACCGGGTCATGATGTTCGACTCGGGCCACGTGATCGAATCCGGCACCCCGGAGAAGATCTTCGGCGAGCCGGAACACCAGCGGACGCGGGAGTTCCTCGGCGCGGTGCTCTGATTACGCGATGTGAGCACCGCCGGAGGCGGGAACACCCGAGGTCCGCTCACCGGGGCATGACTTTGGCATATGCCAGAGTGCTATCACTCCAGTTGAGCGGACTGAGGGTGCGCTCATTTTCTCGTCAACAACCCCTCCCCGCGCACTCTTTGAGCCGTATCGTGGGTAACGGCACGCTGTCCGAAAAACAGCCTGAGACGCGCAGGGGGAACCGTGGCGCTCAAGCACGAGCCGACCGCGCCGTACCACTCGGCCCAGGACGCCCTGCGCGTCCTGGAGACCGTGTCGCGGCACACCACCGGCGTCACCGACGCCGAACTCCTCCGTCGGACCGGCCTCGGCAGGGAGCGACTGACCACGCTCCTGCGGATGCTGCGCCGCGAGGGGTACCTCGAACAGACCGCCGACGGCGCGTACGTCGCCGGTGACGCCCTGACCCGACTGAGTTCCGCGCACGGCCGTGACCAGGCCCTGCGCGAGAAGCTCCAGCACACCCTGGACCGGCTGCGCGACTCGGTGGGCGCGGCCGTCTACATCAGCCGGTACGTCGACGGCGAGATCCGCGTCACCGGATGGGCCGACGGCCCGACCATGCCCGCGGTCAACGAATGGGTCGACTTCCGCTCGGCCGCCCATGCCACCGCGATCGGCAAGAGCCTGCTGGGTCAGCTCGACTTCAACGCCCGCCGCGACCATCTGGCCCGCCACCGGCCGGCCCGCCTCACCTCGCGCACCATCACCAGCGAGAAGGTGCTGCTCCGCAAGCTCGACGCCCAGCCGGCCACGGTTCCCGTCCTCGACCTCCAGGAGTACGCGCCGGGCACGGTCTGCGCGGCCGTCCCGATCACGGCGGGCTCCGCCGTCGGCTGCCTCGCCCTGTCCCTGCCGGTCGAGCACGCCCACCGGCTCCGCCAGGCCGCGGAGCGGCTGAACAAGGGGGCGGCGCCGGTGCTGCTGTCCCTGGCGATCTAGCCGGTCGGCGCCCGGTCGGGAGCACCCTTCCGGACCAGGTAGTATTTCTCTTGTCGCCGCCCGCGAGAGCGGGCAGCGGGAGTCATGCGCCGCTAGCTCAGTTGGTTAGAGCAGCTGACTCTTAATCAGCGGGTCCGGGGTTCGAGTCCCTGGCGGCGCACATATACGAAGGCCCTCCACCTGAGGTGGAGGGCCTTCGTGTTGATCACTCCGCTGTCATGAACTCCACCAGAACCCGCGCCAGCAGCCCCGGATCCTCCGCCCCGCACAGCTCCCGCGCCGAGTGCATCGACAGCCCCGGCACGCCCACGTCCACGGTCGGCACCCCGAGCCGGGCCGCCGTGATCGGGCCGATCGACGTACCGCAGGGCATCGCGTTGTTCGAGACGAACGGCTGCCACGACACCCCGGCCCGCTCGCAGGCGGCGGCGAACACGGCGACCCCGGCGCCGTCGGTGGCGTACCGCTGGTTGGCGTTGACCTTGACGACCGGGCCGGCGTTGGGGAGGGGCCAGTGGTCCGGGTCGTGGCGTTCGGCGTAGTTGGGGTGGACGGCGTGGGTCATGTCGGAGGAGACGCAGAAGGCGCCCGCGAGCGCCCGGTTCCAGTCCTCCGGGCCGCCGCCGCGCGCGGCCACCGAACGGCTCAGCACCCGCTCCAGCAGCGGCCCCTGGGCCCCGCTCTCCGAGCCGCTGCCGACCTCCTCGTGGTCGAAGGCGGCCAGCACGGGCACATACGCCGACGGCCGGGCCGTCGCCGCCTCGACCAGGGCGGTCACGCCGGCGTGCACCGAGATCAGGTTGTCCAGCCGGGACGCCACGAGGAACTCCTCGTCCGCGCCCAGGTACCCGGGCGGCTGGATGTCGTGCAGCATCAGATCCCAGCCCAGGACCTCCCGGACATCGACACCGGCCTCCTCGGCGACCCGGCCGAGGAGCGCGCCCGGGGCCGTGCCGCCGAGTCCCCACAGCGGGGTCATGTGCCGCTGCCGGTCCAGCGCGAGCCCGTCGTTGACCTTGTGGTCGAGGTGGATGGCGAGCTGTGGCACCCGCAGCAGCGGCCGGTCGAGGCAGACCAGACTGCTCGACCCGTCCCGCAGCGCGAGCCGCCCGGAGACGCCGAGGTCCCGGTCGAGCCAGGTGTTCAGCGGGACGCCGCCGTAGATCTCCACGGCGATCTGCCGCCACCCCGCCGAACCGGTGTCCGGGGCGGGCTTCACGCGCAGGTTCGGCGAGTCGGTGTGGGCGCCGACGATCCGGAACGGCGTGTGCGGAGCGGCGCCCTCCGGGACGTACCAGGCGAGGATCGCGCCGCCGCGGACGACATAGCGGCCGCCCTCCGCGCCGGTCCAGTCGTCCGTCCCGCGCAGCTCCTTGAAACCGGCCCGCTCCAGGCGCCGCGCGGCGTTCGCCACCACGTGGTACGGCGACGGGCCGGACCGGATGAAGGAGAGCAGGTCGTCGCTGTGGGCACGGTCGTGGCCGTACAGGGGGAGCTGGGCGCGGTCATGCGTGGGGGACATGGCTGCCTTTCCGGGCTGACTCCACGGTCGAAGGGTGCACTCACCCTCCTCTCATGGGCATTGGGCATCTGTAATCTGCGCAGTTCGGGCTTCTCCCACTCCTGCGAGGAGGGAGAGTCTCACGCAGCCTCGCACTCCGGCGCCCTCAGCGTCGCAGATACGCCAGCACAGCCAGTACCCGGCGATGTGTCTCCTCGGCGGGAGGCAGGTCCAGCTTCTGCAGGATGTTCCCTATGTGCTTGCCCACGGCGGCCTCGGTGACGACCAGTTCCCGGGCGATCGCTCCGTTGGACTTCCCCTCGGCCACCAGCCCCAGCACCTCCCGCTCACGGGGAGTCAGCGCCCGCAAGGGGTCCCTCCGCCGCCGCAGCAACTGCCGTACGACCTCGGGGTCCACGACCGTGCCCCCGGCGGCGACCCGCTCCACCGCCTCCGCGAACTGCTCCACCTGCCCGATCCGGTCCTTGAGCAGATAGCCGACCCCGGTACCGTCCCCGGTGTCCAACAGCTCGGCGGCATAGGCGCGTTGGACGTACTGACTGAGGACGAGCACGGGCAGCGTGGGGTCGGCGGCACGCAGCTCCAGCGCGGCCCGCAGGCCCTCGTCCTGGAAGCCCGGCGGCATCCGTACGTCGGTGACGACCAGATCGGGGCCGTACGACATCACGGCCGCGCGCAGCGAATCCGCTTCCCCGACCGCGGCTACCACCTCGTGCCCGAACCGGCCGAGCACCCCGACGAGCCCTTCCCTCAACAGCACGCTGTCCTCGGCGAGTACGACCCTCAACGCGGCTGACACGGGATCTCCAGGGACAGTACGGTCGGCCCGCGGGCCGGGCTGTGGACGGACAGTGTCCCATCGAGGACGGCGAGCCGGTCCGCGAGCCCGGTGAGCCCCGACCCGCGCGCCGGATCGGCGCCGCCGACCCCGTCGTCCCGCACCGACACCCGCAGCAGCCCGCCCTCGTACCGCCCCCTGATCCACACCCGCTCCGCCTCGCTGTGCCTGCCGACGTTGGCGAGCGCCTCCCGTACGGCGAAGTAGGCGGCGGATTCCACGGATTCGGCGAACCGCGGCAGATCCGCATCCACATCCACGAGTACGGCGGACCGGTCGGCCGCGTCGGCGACGGCGTCCGGGAGGCCGTAGTCGGCGAGGACCTGGGGATGGATGCCGTGGATCAACTCCCGTAGCTCGCCGAGCACTTGGTCCGCCTCCTTGTGCGCGGCGGTGAGCCGGTCGGCCAGTTCCGGCGGGGCGTCCAGGCGGGCCAGACCCAGCGACATGCTGAGCGCCACCAGCCGTTGCTGTGCCCCGTCGTGCAGATCCCGCTCGATCCTCCGCCGCTCGGCCTCGAAGGCGGCCACCAGCCGGGCCCGCGACCGGGTGACCTCGGTGAGCCGCCGCTCGGTCTCGTCCTCGCGCGGGGCGAGCAGGTACCGGACGAGGGCGGCGCGGGCCCGGCCGTACTGCGCGAGGGGCCACATGAGTACGAGGAGGAGTACGGCACCGGCGGCCGCGCACAGCAGGGCCTGACCGTAGGTGTCGATCAGCCACAGCTTGGCGACGCGGGTGTCGTCGCCGAGGACCGCGAGCTGCACCGGTGCCGCGAGCATGGCGCCGGGCACGCCGACCGCCCCGGCGAGCACGAGCAGGTCGAGCGGCCAGAGCAGGACGGTGAGCAGCGCCGTGTACGCGTACTCCCGCCAGGTCGCCCGCTCGGTCAGCCGCAGCCGGGCCCAGGCGGCGAGGCCGGGCTCGGCCGGGGTGCGGTGCGGGCTCGGCGCCACCGGGGCACGGTCGGCCAGCCACAGCCGCCGGCGCTCCAGGGCGCCGACGGCCACCCCGGACAGGGCGCTCAGGGCGAGGATCGGCAGCCCCACCAGGATCGGCGTGAGCGCCAGCCCGACCGTCTTGAGCACCAGCAGGACGACGAGCAGCGGGGCGCCCACCAGGACACCGGTCACGAGGTAGGCGACCGCCCGGGGCGCGTCCCGTGCGACGGTTCGGATCATGCGTTCACCGTAGGCCGGGCGCTCCGGAGCAGGCCATACGCGCAGGGGGCGTCCTCTGGGTATGCCTGGCCCTACCTGGTGAGCAGTTCCTCCCGCCCCCGCGCGCGGTACTCCGCCACCAGCCCCGCCGCATCCGCCTCGTCCAGCCTCCGGTACGCCCGCTCCCCCGGCGGCCGCCACCACACCGGGTCCGCGCACCGGAAGCCCTCCCGGCGCAGCCGTACCCGGTGGATCTTGTTGGTGGCGGTGACCGGCATCCGCTCCACGACCCGTACGAACCGGGGCGCCATCTTGGTCCCCAGGTCGGGCTGGGCGTGCAGGAATTCAGCGAAGCGGTGCGGGTCGAAGGCGGTACCGGCGATCGTCGCCATCACCTGGTCCCCGGCCACCGGGTCGGGCACGGCGTAGACCGCCACGGCGTCGGCGCCGTCGTACCGGGCGAGGATGTTCTCGATCACCGCGGCGGCGAGGTTCTCGCTGTCGACGCGGAGCCGGTCGTCGGTGCGTCCGGCGAAGTACAGGAAGCCGTCGGCGTCGCGGTAGAAGAGGTCGCCCGTCCAGTACCAGCCGTCCCGCCGCCGGGCCGCGTCCGCCTCCGGGTTGCGCCAGTAGCCCTCGAAGGGGTTGGGCCCGCGATTGACCAACTCCCCTATCGCCTCGTCACCGTTGAGCAGCCGCCCGTCCTCGGCGAACCGGGCCGGCGGGCACTCCGCCCGCGTCTGAGCGTCGACCACCGCCAGGTCGTCACCCCGCATCGCCCGCCCGATCGCGCCCGCCGGGGTGCCGGGTGTGCGCTGGATCGCCGCCCCGCCCTCGGAGGAGCCGTATCCCTCCACGAGCCGCACCCCGAACCGCTCCTCGAAGGCCGCCGCGTCCACGGCCCCCGCCTCCGTGCCGAAGCCGAGCCGCAGCGGGTTGTCGCGGTCGTCGGGGCGGGGTTCGGTGGCGAGGATGTACTGCACGGCGCGGCCGACGTAGGTGAAGTACGTGGCCCGGTACGCCCGTACGTCGTCCAGGAACCGTGACGCCGAGAACCGCCGCCGCAGCGCGACCCCGGCACCCGCCGCGAGCGCGGGCGCCCAGTCTGCGATCACCGCGTTGCCGTGGAACATCGGCATGCAGACGTAGTGCACGTCGTCCGGCCGCACCCCGAAGTGGTCGACCAGCGATCGCCCGGCCGCCGCGAGCCGCCCCTGCGAGCAGATCGCGGCCTTGGGGGCGCCGGTCGAGCCGGAGGTGAAGTAGAGGAGGAGCCGGTCGGAGGGGGTCGCGCGGGTGGGGTCGGGCTCGGCGTCGGCGTACGACGTGAGCAGCTCCGCGTAAAGCTGAGTGTCCGTCACCAGTACGCGTACGCCTGGGAGTTGGAGTCCGTCGAGCAGCGGCAGATGGGTCCGTTCGGTGACCAGGACCCGGCATTCGGTGTGCAAGATGTCGTGGGCCAGTTCCGGGCCCCGCCGGGTCGGGTTGATCCCGGCGACGGCGGCACCCGCGAGGGCCGCCGCGCTCAGCCAGAGCGGGTACTCGGGGGTGTTGTCGAGCAGCACCCCCACGTGGGGCGCGGCGCCCGGCGGAAGCAGGTTGGCCAGCAGCGCCGCGCGGGCCGCCGCCCCGGCCGCCACCTGGTGATGGCTGAGCACGCGCTCCTCGAACCACAGACCGGGCCGGTGGTCGCCCCACCGTTCGGTCACGAGTTGCGCGACGGTTCGCCTCGTGGACTTCATGGGGGCGCACGGTAATTGACGCTCCATCAGATGTGGAGCCCCATGACCTGTGACGGTCACATGCCCGTGAAGGAATCCGACCTCGTCGCGAAGGTGACCATGAAGCCGACGCAGAACGCGACGACCACACCGAGGAACACCAGGATGCCCGCCGTCGCCGCCAGGTTCCTGCCGTGGCCGGGCGCCTGGGCCGTGGCGGCCGCCTCGCGGCCCTCGGCGTAGTACACGGTGACGATGTCGCCCTCGACCGTCGTCCCCGGGCCGTCCTCCTCCTCGAACCGGACCGGGCGCCCGTCGCGCGCGGTGAACTCGTAGACGTGATGCAGCGTCGTGCGCACCCTCGTGTCGCCGCTGCCGCCACGGGTCGTCGTGTACACCCGCAGACAGCGCCCCTCGGCGGTCAGCCCGCTGTTCCAGGCGCTCCCGAGCTGCAGCGAGCGGCGGATCACCCTGGCCGCCATGAAGAGGGCGACGGCCATGATCAGCCCGGGCACAAGGTAGAAGAACAGGTCCATCGCGTCCCCCGGTGGTCGGTACGCCGCCTTGATCGGCGGCGTACCGGAGAACGTATCCGTGCCGGCGTCCCCTGCGGCTCAAGGGATGCTCAGAATCAGAACATGACATCCGAACAGGCGTAGAACGCGTTGCCCGTGTCCGCGATCGTCCACACCGCGAGGATGACGTGGTGGCCGCTCAGCCCGGACGGCAGCCGTCCGGTGCGGGAGAGCGTGGACGGTGGGCGCTGGCCGTTGTACGGCACCGTGAAGAACGGCGTGAGGTTGAGGTCCAACCGGGCCAGGGCGTGGTTCTGGTTCCAGCCGGGCCTGGTGACGTAGTACTGGAAGTCGGTCGTGGCGTGCATGGCGGTGAACTGCCAGCGGAACGTGTAGTTCTGGCCGCCCGTCACCCTGGTGGTGGGCCAGGCGCCGCCGCCCGGCCTGGTGGGCGAGTTGAGCTGGTTGAACCGGCTGTTGCCGCCCGAGCAGAGCTGTCCGTCGGCCGGTCCTGACGCCGGGAAGCCCTTCGGGCCCTCGACGCTCTGCGGCTCCCACTGGATGTCGCCGCAGTTGGTCACGGTGCCGTTCTGGCAGAGCTTCTGCCGGCTGACGGGGAGGTCGGTGTAGCCGTGGCCACTGGCACCGCCGCTGGGGAGCACGAGGGCTCCGGTGGTGGCAAGGCCGACCGCGGCCACGGACCACTTGGTCTTCTTACGCATGCTGCCGCTCCTGGAGAACGTGGGGGAAGTTCCGTGAGCCGTACAGTTAGGTCTAGACCAAGTGTGAGATTATTGGCGCTCGATGAACATGTCCATACCAATCCCGGGTCCTGTCACGCCCCCTGCTCGCCCCGCCCCGCGCAGAACGCCACCGTCAAGTCCTTGACCAGCGCCTTGCGTTCGTAGTCGTCGAGTTCCACGAGCCCCCGCATGGTCAACCGCGTCACCGTGTCCTCCACCGAGTCGACGACCGAGGTCAGGACGCTCGACCGGTGCCGGGCGTCCAGCGCGGCGATCCGGCGCCGGTGCATCGCGGCGGCGACCTCCGGGGCGTACTCCACCCGGACCGGCTGCACCGAGAACACCTCCAGGCCGACCGGTACCGCGTCCGTCACCACCAGCCGGGTCAGCACCTCGCCGACCGCCTCCACGGGCCCTTTCGTTCCGCCCGGCATCTCCACCGGCACCCGGGAGAGGGCCGCCTCCACGCACTCGCGCAGATACGTCTCGTGGTCCTCGGTCCCGAGCACCGCCCGCGCGGTGTCCCTGACCCGCCAGGCGACGAGCACGACGACCCGGAGCGCGATGCCGCCCGCGTCGACGGCCGGCATCGGCTCGCTGCGCCAGTGCCGCAGCCGTACGTCGACCCGGCGCCGCTGCACCAGCGGGTTCACCCACATCAGCCCCGTGCGCCGCACGGTCCCCCGGTACCGCCCGAACAGGCCCAGCACCCAGGCCCGCCCGGTCCGCCCCCGCGCCAGCCCGCCGAACCCGAACAGGCCGAGCGCCCCGGCCCCGGCGTACGCGGCCCACTGCACGGGCCCGAGCCCGGCGCCCGCGGCCACCGGCAGCCCCGCCGCGCGGACCGCCAGCTCGGGCAGCACCCCCGCCCACCAGGAGGTGAGCACACATCCGGCCACCCCACCGGCCCCGCCCAGCACTCCGACCGCCCCGGACAGCACCCGCGCCTGCCGCTCCACCAGCCCGGGGTCCACCTCGGGCGCCGGGCGCATACGCACCGGGCCGGGCACGCCCCGCCGTACCCGGGGCTGCTCCCCCGTCCCGCGCCGCCGGCCCACGACGGCGGGCGCCAGTGGTACGGAGACCGGGTCGGGGTCGTCCCGGAACAGCAGGTGGACGGGGATCTCGGTGGTCGCCTCGTTCTGGATCAGCCGGGCCGGGCGAGCGGGCCCCTCCGGCTCGGGTGTCGGTGAAGTCGTCGTACCAGTGGTCGTACTCATCCGTGCCTCCATGCCTCCGCGCAGGAAGAACCGCAACGCAAACAACGGTGAAGAGCCGTGAAGATCCGTCAGGGGACCGTCGGCGGACGGTCGCCAGGACGTCAGGGGACCGTCGGCAGCGTCAGCAGACGGTCGTCAGGACGTCAGAAAAAGAGCCGCCGCCAGGTCTCCGGCCCCGGGTAGCCGTCCGCCGCACCGCCCCGCCATCCCTGGGCGCGCTGGAAGGCCTCGACGTTCCGGCGGTCCGCCTCGCTCCAGCGCGGCCCCGGTCCGGTCGTGTAGTGCTTGCCGAACCCCTTCTTCACCAGCTGCTCGCCGAGCAGGGTGACGTGCTCGTTGTGAGCGCCGGGCCGGAACATCGCCCGCCCCGGGAACACAGGGACCTGAACCCCCTGCGCGGCGGGCTTCCCCGATGCCCCGGACGCCCCCGGAGCCCCCGCACCCCCGCCCGACGCCCCCTCGGGCGGAATGTCCCGCCCCTTCTTCCCCACCAGATACGCCCAGGTCGTCGGCCCCGGCAGCCCGTCCGCGTCCGCCCCGCGCCACCCCTGCGCCCACTGGAACGCCTGCGTCGCCCTGCGGTCCGCGTCCGACCAGCGCGGCCCGGGACCGCTCCGGTAGAAGCGCGCCCCGCCCCTGTCAACCAGCATCCGCCCCAGCTGAGTGACGTACGCGTTGTTGGCGCCGGGCCCGAAGGCGGCGGCCCCCGGGTAGCGGGTCACCGGCTTCACGTCCGGCGTGTCCGGCGCACCCGGCGCGCCCCCGCTGCCCGCCACGAGCCCCTTGTAGCGGTACGGCTCGTAGCGCGCGGCGTTGCTCCAGTAGCCGTACGGGGTGGACTGCTTGCGGGTGTGCGGGCGGGTCTGCTCGTAGGCGAGGTAGTAGGTGTGCGTGTAGTCCGTCCAGCCGCCGAAAATGGTGACGTGCGAACCGTCCTGGGGGTCCTGCGGATTGTGGAAGAGGAGAATGTCGCCGGGTTGCAGCTCCTCCTTGGGAATCCGCTCGGCATAGGTGCCGAGACTGCCCGTCCATTCGTTTCCGCCGAGGTTCCAGGCCATCGAGACATAACCCGAACAGTCCTGCCGGTACCCGTCCGACCAGTACGAGGTCATGCTGTACGGCACGCCCGTCGCGACCCACTTCTTGGCCCGGTTGATGATCTCCGCCCGGGTCGTCGGGGGCGTCTTGACCGCGGCCGGCTCCGGCTGTTCCCCGTCCGCCGGGCGCCCCGTCGGGCCGTGCAGCGGAGCCGTGCCGCCCTGCGGTGTTCCGGGGTCTTCACCTGCGGGAACGCCCGGCCGGGCGGGTGAGTGCGCGGCCACGACCGCCGGTACGGCATGGCCCGCGCCGAGCACCGCGGAGGCCGCCGTGGCGACGGCGAGCGCCCGGCGCGCCGGGGGGCGCCCGGCATTCCCGTACGAGGAGGAGGACGGGGAAGATGACGAGTAATGCGGGCAGGACAGGGAATACGGCAGGACCCGCCGCCAGTACGCGCACCCGGGACATTCGCAGCCGCTCACGGGCTCGAATTCCTCGAATACCGGCGTCTCCATGCGATTCCCCTCACGCTCCACCTGGACCTGGAAATGTCCGCGCTTCTGCACGATCGTCAGTTTCTCAACTGTCGTCCGGTGTCGCACGTTGACGGTCCGAATGATGTACAAGGCTCGAACCCCGGACCGCGCGGGCCGGCCTCCAGGGCCACGACCGCGACCGCGACCGCAACCGCGAGGGGCCTCCACGGCGTCTTCATGGTCCCGATCCGTCTCCATGATCCTGGTCACCCGATCTCACCATGTACGCGACATCTTCACCTCTCCTCCACACTCCGCCTTTCTCCTCCACTGATGCCCCAATCACCGCGTATGACCGGTAAACACCGCGTTTCGCATCTTGCGATCATGGTGAACGCCGTAGAACCCTGGGTCGTAAGAGACTGCGGATACATGGCAGTTGGGGGGCTTGGGCCGGATTTCGGCCGTGGTGGGGATCAGGGGCTCCCGTTCATGAACGGATGCCGAGGGGGGCATCATGCAACCGGAAGGTCGTCGTCCAGTGTCTCTGTCGTGGAGATGACGTGGCGGCGCCGACCTACCACTGATGCGCCCGGGCCGGTCGAGGGGGACCGGATCGGGCGGAGGACCGACGACCACACACCGATCGTGTGTGCGGGGGGATGACTCATGACGTCGACGCCGACGGGCGCCCGGCATAACTCCGACCCGTCCGAGACGACCCAGCTCAGGGTGCCATCGCACCGGACCGGAGCCTTCCGGAGGATCAAGAAGACCCTGCCCAGATACGACTACGAGCACTACAGCCGGCTCGCCGGGCCCCTGACCCAGCCCGACCCGAGCAAGCCGTACAAGGTGCAGTACCGCTCGCTGATCGGGCAGGAGCCGCATCGCATCCGCGTCGCCCTGATGCTGGCGGCGGCTCCGCTGCTCTCGCTGGTCCTGCTGGCCTGGCTGCTGCAGCCGGAGCACTGGACCGAGCGGGACTACGTGCCCAACGCCTACCTCGAACACCTCGATGTGGTGATGCTGGTCTCGATCGGTCTGATCGAGTTCTTCCGCTGTATGAACGTGCTGTCGAACGCGCACGCCACCCTCGTCGCCCGCGACCCGATCCCGGTGGTGCCCGAGACCGGCACCAGAGTCGCCTTCCTCACCTCCTTCGTGCCCGGCAAGGAGCCGCTGGAGATGGTGACGAAGACCCTGGAGGCCGCGGTCAAGCTCCGGCACCGCGGGCTTCTTCACGTCTGGCTCCTCGACGAGGGCGACGACCCGGAGGTGAAGGCGGTCTGCGCGCGCCTGGGCGTGCACCACTTCTCCCGAAAGGGAGTCGCGCGCTGGAACCAGGCCACGGGCCCGCACCGCGCCAAGACCAAGCACGGCAACTACAACGCCTGGCTCGACGCGCACGGCGACGACTACGACTACTTCGCCTCGGTCGACACCGACCACATTCCGCTGCCCAACTACCTGGAGCGGATGCTCGGATTCTTCCGCGACCCGAACGTCGGCTTCGTCATCGGCCCGCAGGTGTACGGCAACTACGACAACTTCGTCACGAAGGCCGCCGAGTCGCAGCAGTTCCTCTTCCACGCGCTGATCCAGCGCGCAGGCAACCGCTACGGCTCGCCGATGTTCGTGGGCACCTCCAACGCCGTACGCATCAAGGCGCTGAAGCAGATCGGCGGTCTGTACGACTCGATCACCGAGGACATGGCGACGGGCTTCGAGATCCACCGCCACAAGAACCCGGCGACAGGCAGGAAGTGGCGCTCGGTCTACACCCCGGACGTGCTCGCGGTGGGTGAGGGCCCCAGCGCCTGGACGGACTTCTTCACCCAGCAGATGCGCTGGTCACGGGGGACGTACGAGACGATCCTCAAGCAGTACTGGAAGGGCTGGTACTCGCTGCCGCCGAGCAAGCTCTTCAACTACACGATGATGATCATCTTCTACCCGATGTCGGCCCTCAACTGGATTCTGGCGGCGCTGAGTTGTGCACTGTTCCTGGGCCTGGGCGCCTCGGGTGTGAACATCGACCCGACGATCTGGCTGATGCTCTACGGCAACGCCTCCGCCCTGCAGATCGGTCTCTACGTCTGGAACCGCCGCCACAACGTCTCCCCGCACGAGCCGGAGGGCTCCGGCGGTGTGGCCGGCATGGTGATGTCCGCGCTGTCGGCGCCGCTCTACGCAAAGGCGCTGATCGACTCCGTACTGCGCCGCAAGAGCAAGTTCGTGGTCACGCCCAAGGGCGACTCGGCGAGCCCGGACAGGTGGTTCGGGACCTTCCGTTACCACTGGTACTTCATCCTGATCTTCGGCGCCTCGATCGCCGCCGGTTTCCAGTTCGGGAACTCGCACCCCGCGATGATCATCTGGGCCACGTTCGCCCTGCTGATCACCGCGACACCGATCTTCGCCTGGCGTCACATGATGCGGCAGGAGCGGAAGAAGCCGGCCGCCGTGGCACCGCCGCAGGACAGTGCGGCGGTACCGCCGCAGCCACTGGCCGGCCAGCACGTGCCGCACTCCCCGCACGCCGCCCCGCACTCCCAGCATGCGCCGCACGCGCCGCACCCGCACGCCCCTCACGCGCCGCATCACACCCCTCACGCACCTCACGCGCCTCAGCAGAAGCCGAACTGGGCGGCGGCGCACGGGGGTAGCGGGAGTAGCGGAAGCAGCGGGGGTGACGCAGGCAACGACCAGACCATGCAGATCGCCCTTGGTGGACTTGGGGGACGTAAGGAATGACTGACCGTGCAGGCCGCCGCCGTGCCCGCCGGCTCGCGATAGGCGCGGCGGTGGTACTCGCGCTGGCCGGGATGAACGGCCCGTGGCTCTACCGCTTCGGGACGGAGCAGTACCACCAGTACAAGATCAACAGACCCGAGTACAAGGCGGAGAACGGCCACTGGGAGATCGTCGAGTTCCCGGAGGAGTACCGGCAGAACACCATCCACGCGGCCCTGCTCCACACGGGAAAGGTGCTGATGGTCGCGGGTTCGGGCAACAACCAGGACAACTTCGACGCGAAGAAGTTCGACACCCGGATCTGGGACCCGGTCAAGGGCACCATCAAGAAGGTCCCGACGCCCAAGGACCTGTTCTGCACGGGCCACACCCAGTTGTCCAACGGCAACCTGCTGATCGCGGGCGGCACCAAGCGGTACGAGAAGCTCAAGGGTGACGTCACCAAGGCCGGCGGCCTGATGATCATCCACAACGAGAACCCCGACAAGCCGATGACCCTGAAGGCGGACACCCGCTTCACCGGCAAGGAGAACGGCAAGACGTTCGTCCTGGAGGACTCGGTCGTCGTCGAGCGGGCGGAGAAGCAGTTCGACCCGGCGACCGGCAAGTTCCTGGGCAACGAACCGGGGATCGAACGCGCCTACGTCGAGGCGCAGCGCAGCGGCAGGAAGTACGAGACCGGCACCGAGGACAACTACCGTATCCAGGGCCTGACCGGCGCCGACGCCCGCAACACCTACGGCATCGCGCAGAAGCTCGCCCTCGACAAGAAGGACTTCCAGGGCATCAAGGACGCCTACGAGTTCGACCCGGTCGCCGAGAAGTACATCAAGGTCGACCCGATGAACGAGGCACGCTGGTACCCGACGCTGACCACGCTGCCCGACGGCAGGATCCTCTCCCTGTCCGGCCTCGACGAGATCGGCCAGCTGGTCCCGGGCAAGAACGAGGTGTACGACCCGGAGACCAAGGAGTGGACGTACACCAAGGACACCCGGCAGTTCCCGACGTACCCGGCGATCTCCCTGATGCAGAACGGCAAGCTGTTCTACTCCGGCGCGAACGCCGGTTACGGCCCCGACGACGTGGGCCGCGACCCGGGCATCTGGGACCTGGAGACGAACAAGTTCACCAAGGTCCCCGGCATGAGCGACCTGAAGCTGCTCGAAACCGCCGGCACGGTGCTGCTGCCGCCCGCGCAGGACGAGAGGTACATGGTGATCGGCGGCGGCGGGGTCGGCGAGTCCGAGCGGTCCAGCGAGAAGACCCGCATCGTCGATCTGCTCGCCGACGACCCGGAGTTCACCGACGGCCCGCCCCTGGAGAAGGGAACCCGCTACCCGCAGTCCTCGATCCTGCCCGACGACACGGTGCTCATCTCGGGCGGCTCCGAGGACTACCGCGGCCGCAGCGACTCCAACATCCTCCAGGCACGGCTCTACGACGCGAAGACCAACGAGATGCGCCGCGTCGCCGACCCGCTGGTG
Organism: Streptomyces sp. NPDC002845; assembly: GCF_053591955.1. NCBI lineage: Bacteria > Bacillati > Actinomycetota > Actinomycetes > Kitasatosporales > Streptomycetaceae > Streptomyces > Streptomyces sp. NPDC002845. Next base: position 61,626 of record NZ_JBSFUU010000032.1, read on the forward strand.
GGCCGCAACTACCACTCGGGCTCGATCCTGCTGCCCGACGGCCGCGTGATGTTCTTCGGCTCGGACTCCCTGTACGCCGACAAGGCCAACACCAAGCCGGGCAAGTTCGAGCAGCGCATCGAGATCTACACGCCGCCGTACCTCTACCAGGGCGCGGGCCCGTCACTCTCCGGCGGACCGAAGACCGTCGAACGCGGCGACTCGGCAACCTTCGCCACCCGCCACGCCTCCTCCATCAGGTCGGCCCGCCTCATCCGCCCGAGCGCCACCACCCACGTCACCGACGTCGACCAGAAGTCCATCGCCCTGGACTTCGAGACGACGAAGAACGGCATCTCCGTAACCGTCCCGAAGAACCGCAACCTGGTCCAGTCGGGCTGGTACATGCTGTTCGTGACGGACGACCAGGGGACGCCGAGTGAGGCGCAGTGGGTGAGGGTTCCGTAGTTTTTTGAAAGATGGCGGGGCCCGGCGCTATGCGCCGGGCCCCGCCATCTTTCAGGGGCGCAGGGCTGTGACATTATGCGGCTCCGCCGCGTGGGCGCGACCAGCCACAACCAACCGCCACACGCAGAACCGGCATCAAGCACCCCCTACGCAGCGTCATTTGGAGGCCTGCGCCAGCGCAAGCGCATAGGCGGGCCACCACTCCCCCGCCTTGGGCCCCCCCTTGCACTCCCCGTCCGACTCCCCCGGCCGCTTGACCCAGAGATACGCGTCGACCAACGGGTCGGCGGTCTTCGTACTCGGCGTCTCCCCAAGCGCACGGCCCGGCGGATTGCACCAGCGCTCACCGGGGTCGCCGTCGGTATAGGGACCGTTGCCGTTGCGGCTGGTGTCGATGACGAACGGTTTGTCGCCCACCTTGGCCGAGAGTTCCTTGCCGTACGCGATGGAGTCCTCGGTGGTGTAGAAGTTCGAGACGTTGACCGAGAAGCCGTCGGCCTGATCGACCCCCGCCCGCTTGAGCGGCTCGAAGATCTGGTCGGGGTCTCCCCAGCCCGCGTTGCCCGCGTCGACGTACACCTTGGTGTTCTTCAGCGCCTTGAGCTTGCCCACGGCTTCGCTCAGCAGGCTGTAGCGCTCCTCGTGGAACTCCTCCGGGGTGCAGCCGTCGACGAGGTGCAGTACCGCGTCGGGCTCCAGGATCACCGTGGCATCGCGCTCGCCGATGCCCCTGGCTATCCCGTCGATCCACGTCCGGTACGCGTTGCCGTCGGCCGCGCCGCCGCCCGAGTACTGGTCGCAGTCGCGGTGCGGGATGTTGTAGAGGACCAGGACGGCGTCCCGGTCGGCCTTCTCTGCGGCCTCGGTGAAGCCCTTGGCCTCCTGTTCCGGGTTCTCCGGTCCGATCCACTCCCCCGTCGGCTGTTCGGCGATCTTGCGGATCTCCTCGGCGTCCTGGTCCTTGCCCGCCTTCTCGTACGCGGCGACCTGCGACGCCGCGTTGCCGTCCGGGTTGACCCAGAACGGGCTGACGTCCCTGGGCTGTTGGGCGATGGCGAAGCCCGCCTCGTTGCCCTTCGGGTCCTCCTCGCCGTCGCCGTCTCCTCCCGAACAGCCGACGAGCAGCAGCGCCGCCCCCGCCGCCGCCCCCGCCGACCGGATTCCGGCCCCCCTCATGCCGTACATCCAACTCCCCCTTGGGTGCACTGTCGTAAGCCTCAATCCTGGCATATCTCCCGCTCCCCCACGAGGTCGTCCATGCCTTGTCGGAGAGCTGTTACCTCTCCCCTTCCCTGGGTAGACAGAGGTTCCCCAGGACTGGGGGCGGACGGCGGCGAGGGGCGGGCTCGGTCATGCAACAACGCAACCAGGAGAGTCGGTGGGGAGACTGGGAGACACGGCTGGCCGAGGCCCTGCTGGAGGCATCGGACACCCTGCTCGACGGCTTCGACAGCGGGCACTATCTGCGACGCCTGTCCGACCACTGCGTCGCGCTGCCGGACGCGCGGGCGGCCGGGGTGATGCTGATCGACGGCGGTGAGGCGGGGTCGTTCGCGGTGAGCAGCCGGAACGAGGCCATGGCGCTCGACCTGCTGGAGACCCAGCGGCAAGGCGGCCCCTGCCTCGACAGTTGCAGCAGCGCGGCCGGTGCCGCCAGTCTCCCTCCGCGAGGCCCACGCCGCGGTCCGCTGGCCCGAGTTCACAAGTGCGGCGCTCCACCACGACGTCGTCACCACCTTCGCGGTGCCCCTGCGCCGGGGTGAGACCGTCATCGGCGCGCTCAATGTCTTCCTCCCTGTGTCCGCCGAACCTCCGTCCCCGGAAGCCACGGAAGGGGAACTCGGCCTGCTGCTGGCGCGGCAACTAGCCGACGCGGCGGCCACCGGCCTCGACAACCAGCGCCTGTACAGCCAGTGCCGCAACCTGGCGGCCCAGTTGCAGCACGCGCTCACCAGCAGGGTCTACATCGAACAGGCGAAGGGCGTGCTCGCCGAGCGCTGGGGCTCCGGGGTGGACGAGGCGTTCGTGACGCTGCGTCAGCACGCCCGCAGCCAGCGGCTGCCGCTGGACCAGGTGGCGAAGGCGGTGATCGAGCGCTCGCCGAAGGCGGCTGCCCTGCGCGAGAGGCCCCCGGCGCCGTCGTAGGAGTTCCCTGGCTTCCACGGCCCTCCTTTGCCATCGGCACATGTTCAATACCGCCTCACCTGCGCAGATGACACAGAGCCACACCGTGTCAACTTGGCGTCAAACAGCCCCTAGCCCGGAGCGCGCATCCGTTCTAGAGTCACTTTCGAACGGCCCCAGCCCCCGGCCTTCGCACCATCCGCGATGTGCGGATCGGCCCCAAGGACCTCCCGTGCCGGCGCCGGGTTACTCCCGCAGCCCGAGCGCGTACGGTCGAGGACCAGCCCGGTCGGCGGCTCCGGGGGGAGCGGGTCGTCGACCGGGCCAGGTGGAAGCGGTAGCAGCCCGGGAGCCGGTCTCAGACGCCGCTTCCGCTGAGGTACGCCGAGACGATCACGTTGGCCGTATACGTCCGGTTCGCCCGGTCGAAGGCCCCGCCGCAGGTGACCAGGCGCAACTCGGCCCGCCCGGACTGCCGTACGCCGTACGTCTGTTGGGCGTCGAAGCGGTCCCGGCCGATGACCTGGACGTCGTCCACGGTGAACTCGGCCACCGTTCCGTCGTCGCGGACCACCCGGACCGTCTCGCCGACCCGGACCGCGCTGAGCTTGTAGAACACGGCGGGCCGGGTCTCGGTGTCGACGTGCCCCACGAACAGCGCCGCCCCGGCCGCCCCCGGCCCCGCCCCGGCCTCGTACCAGCCCACGAGCCCCGACTGTTCGAAGGGCGGCGGGTCGATCGCACCGCGCTCGTCCAGACCGCGCGCCACGACCGGCGCCCGCACGCCCAGCGACGGGATGTCGATCCGCTGCGGCCGGGCATCGCCCAACGGCTCGGCGGCGGGAGGCAGTTCGACCTCGTCCGGCCGCCCGACCGCCGCCACGTCCCCCGTGGTCGGTGCGGAGGTCCCCTGCCGTACGTCGGTCACCTCGCGGCCCCACAGCCACAGCCCGAGCAGCAGCACGGCCCAGGCAACGCCCGTGGTCAGGCGCCCTGTTCCGGAGGAACGTTCCTTGCCGGCCACGACATCTACTCCGTCCCGCGCCTCCGGCGCACGCTCCGCACCGCCACGGCCACCGCGGCGACGCCCGCCAGCACGAGGCCGATCACGGCGTGCCCGGTGCCGGGACCGTGCTCGCGGGCGTCGGGCTGGGCGAACACCTGGGCCGCGCCGCCACCGCCGGCGCGGACGGGGGCCACCGGGGAGGCGGGGGCCACTGGGGAGGCGGGGGCCACTGGGGAGGCGGGAGCCTTCGACGGTTCGAGGTCCTTCGGCGGCGCGGGGTCCTTCGGCGGCGCGGAGTCCTTCGGCGGCGCGGGGTCCTTGGACGGCCTGGGGTCCTTCGACGGGCCGGGATCCTTCGACCGCCCGGGATCCTTCGACGGTGCGGCGGGCTTCTCGGTGCCGACCTTGATCGTGCCCGTGATCTTGTCCTCCCGCCCGTCGCAGGTGACCTTCACGTCGAACGTGCCGGGCGTGAGCGAGGACCGTACGCGGGTCTCCCCGGTGAGCGGGCCGCCGCCCTGCCCGGTGAGCAGCGCGTCGGCGACGAAGGCCGGGGAGGCGGCGGTGCCCGTCTTCCCCACACACCCTTCGGCCCGCACCTGTATGTCGGTACCGGGGGCCGTGGGCGAGGGCGTCACGGAGACGCTCCCGTCAGCGGCGTACGCGGTGGGAGCCAGCGCGGCCGCGACCACCACCCCAGCACTGAGAGTGAGTCGCAGTGAACCCATCGTGAACCTCCAGACACCTGAAGAGTCCCCTGCCGGGTGCGGGGTCGCATGTGGAGAGGGGCGCGGGTTGCTCCGTACGGGTGGCAGGGGGGTTTAGATGCGGTCGATCAGGTCCGCGATCGAGTCCACGACCTTCGACGGCCGGTACGGGTACTTGTCGACCTGCCCGGGGGTCGTCAGCCCGGTCAGCACCAGGTACGTCCGCATCCCGGCCTCGATTCCGGCCAGGACATCGGTGTCCATCCGGTCGCCGATCATCGCGCTGGTCTCGGAGTGCGCGCCGATCGCGTTCAGCCCGGTGCGCATCATCAGCGGGTTCGGCTTGCCCGCGAAGTACGGCTTCTGGCCGGTCGCCTTGGTGATCAGCGCGGCGACGGCGCCGGTGGCGGGCAGCGGGCCCTCGGCGGAGGGGCCGGTCTCGTCGGGGTTGGTGGCGATGAACCGGGCGCCGCCCTCGATCAGCCGTACGGCCTTGGTCATGGCCTCGAAGGAGTACGTACGGGTCTCGCCGAGGACCACGTAGTCGGGCTCGTGGTCGGTGAGGACGTACCCGATGTCGTGCAGGGCCGTGGTGAGCCCCGCCTCGCCTATGACGTACGCCGTGCCGCCGGGCCGCTGGTCGTCCAGGAACTGGGCGGTGGCCAGGGCCGAGGTCCAGATGTGGTCGACGGGCACGTCCAGGCCCATGCGGGAGAGGCGGGCGTGCAGGTCACGGGGGGTGTACATGGAGTTGTTGGTCAGCACCAGGAAGGGGCGGTCGGACTCCCGCAGCTTCTTGATGAAGGCGTCGGCGCCGGGGATCGGCACGCCCTCGTGAATGAGCACACCGTCCATGTCGGTGAGCCACGATTCGATGGGCTTGCGCTCTGCCATGTGCGATCTCCTGCCGGACGCGGTGCTGCGTGCGCCCCAGCCTAACGACTGGCTCGATCATGGTGAATGGCCAGTTTTCGACCGCCGGACGACTGTGACGACCGTGACGCCCAGGCGGAGAGCGGCTCCGGCTCCGACGAGGCCTCCGGCCAGGAGTGCGGTGGGGACGGGGGGTGCGGTACCGGTACCGGTACCGGTTCGGGCCAGCTCTTCGGCGTACGGCAGCTCCTCCCGTACGCCGCTGTCTCTGCCGTCGTCGCCACCCTCACCGTCACCGTCGCTGTCACCGTCACCGTCGCTGTCGCTGTCGCTGTCGCTGTCACCATCGCCATCGCCATCGCCGGAGCCGTTGCCGTCGGTGATCCGGAACCGGTAGTCGTTCGACTCCCCCACCCAGTCGCCGTCGTCCCCGTCCTCCCCGTGCCGCTGGACGACGGCCGCGTGGGCGACGACGTCGTTCGGTACGCCCGCGTCGGAGGTGATCGCGAGGCGGACCGGGACGGTGAGGGTGCGGCCGGGGGCGACCGTGAAGCCGGGGAAGCCGTCGAAGACGCCGACGAGTTCGTCCCGGTCGGTGAGTTCGAACGAGACGGGGTGGGGGCGCGTGCCCACGTAGAACTCCAGGCGGGGCTGGCCGGGCCGGAGCGTGCGGTACTCGTCGACCAGGACGATCACGGGGTGGATGTTCGCGCAGGGGCGGGTGGTGGTGTTGGTGAGGTCGAGGGACCAGGCGCGGTAGCCGCCGCCCGCGTCGTACTCGGCGGGGCCGCCGTGGATGCGGGTATGGAGGGGGAAGGCGCGGGAGCCGGGGGTGGCACAGGTGGGGAGGCGGTCAGCCGCGCCGGCAGGGGAGAGCCCGTGGGTGAGGGCGTACGCACCGGCTGGGGCGGGCCCGTACGCGAGGGCGGCTGCGGTGGCAACGGCGAGAGTCAGGCACGTACACAGTCGCATAAACACATGACCCTGCCATCCGTCCGGCGTGACGGGCCCCGCCACGCCTGGGACGCCCGGAACGGCGACGGAAGTCCCCTCGATCGGCGCAGCGGGGAGGTCATCGGGCGCGTGGTCTCGGCCTGCCGGACGAAGGTCCGCTATGGAGACCGCGATGGGGTCCCCCGGCCCGAGCGGCGCGAAGCCCGTTCGAGGGTGGGGGCGCGTGCCAGGCGGCCTGGAGGCACGCCCGCACTTGCCGGGCGGCGCCGCCCAGCGGCCCCCCACCTCGGCGCCGCCCGCCAGGTGCTTAAGTGGACGGCATGACGACAGGCACGAACCCCGATCCCCCTCTCCGCGTGGCCCTGGTCGGCTACGGCCTCGCGGGCTCCGTCTTCCACGCCCCGCTGATCGCGGCCACCGAGGGCCTGGTCCTCGACACGGTGGTCACGGCGAACCCGGAGCGGCGGGAGCAGGCCCGCGCCGAGTTCCCGGAGGTGCGCTTCGCGGCCGCCCCCGAGGAGCTGTGGGACCGGGCCGGCGAACTGGACCTGGTCGTCGTCGCCTCCCCGAACAAGACGCACGTCCCGATCGCGACCGCCGCCCTCAAGGCGGGCCTCGCGGTCGTCGTCGACAAGCCGGTCGCCGGTACGGCGGCTCAGGCCCGCGAGCTGGCGTCGATGGCCGACGAACGCGGCCTGTTCCTCTCCGTCTTCCAGAACCGCCGCTGGGACAACGACTTCCTGACCCTCCGCAAGCTGCTGGCCGAGGGCGAACTCGGCGACGTCTGGCGCTTCGAGTCCCGCTTCGAACGCTGGCGTCCCCAGCTCAAGGGCGGCTGGCGCGAGTCCGGCGACCCCGCAGAGATCGGAGGTCTGCTGTACGACCTCGGCAGCCACGTCGTCGACCAGGCCCTCTTCCTCTTCGGCCCCGCCGCCTCCGTGTACGCCGAGACCGACGTCCGCCGCCCGGGCGCGGAGACGGATGACGACACGTTCATCGCCGTCACGCACACCAACGGCGTCCGCTCCCACCTGTACGTCTCCGCCACCACGCCCCAACTCGGCCCGCGCTTCCGGGTACTGGGCTCGCGGGCGGGTTACGTGAAGTACGGCCTCGACCCTCAGGAGGCGGCCCTCCGCGAGGGCCTGCGCCCCGGCCCGGACTGGGGCCTGGAGCCCGAGTCGGCGTGGGGCCGGGTCGGCTCCGGCGAGTCCCCGCTGACGGGAGGGGGGCGGCCGGTACCGACGCTTCCGGGCGACTACCCGGCGTACTACTCGGGCGTGGCCGCGGCGCTGCGCGAGGGCGCCCCGAACCCGGTGACGGCGAACGAGGCAGCGGCGGCGCTGGACGTGCTGGAGGGGGCGCGGAGGTCGGCGGGCGAAGGGGTCACCATTCGGGTGTAGGGCGCTACTTGGCGGGGCCGCTCTCACACGGGAACTGGTCCGTGGTCAGCTTGAGCTCGACCGGCGTCTGCGTCAGGTCGACCTCGGTGCCGAAGTCAAGGCTCAGATGGCCGCGGTACTCCCCGTTCTTGGGGAGCGTGTGGAGGTGCCACTTGCCCGTGTACGGATCGACGATCAGATACACGGGCACCTCGGCCTCGGCATATGCATCCAGCTTGGGACCGTAGTCGTTGCCTGCCGTGTCCTTGGAAATCACCTCGGCGATGAACTCGACGTCCTGATAGCGCCAGCGGCCCTTGCTGTCCTGCTCGGCGCCTTCCTTGAAGGCGGCAACGTCGGAGGCAAAGCCGTTGAGGCGACCTGGGAAGTCGACCCGAACATCGGAGGCGATACGCTCCTCCGGGTAGCGAGCCAGAAGCTGCACGATGATGTTCAGGATGATCCGCCAGTGCGTCTGACGCTGCGGCGACATGTAGATGGCCCCCTGGACGATCTCCAGCTTGAATCCCTCAGGGGCGGACACTCGCTCGAACATCTCATCGAGCGTGAGCTCGTCGCTCTCCTCGGCCATCGCGATCCTGTCTTCGAGAACAGTCACCGTTGCCGCTCCTCCCCGCTGCCGCAGGGGTGCGGTCAGCCGCGCAGTACAACGATACGCTCGGCTTCCCGGTTACGCCGGGGCGTCGAGCGCCACCGTCACCTCCCTCTGCCGGAGGCGTCACGCGTCCTTGAACTCCTGCCGCTGCCGCCCCAGCCCTCCGATCTCCAGCTCCACCACGTCCCCGGCCCGCAGATACGGCTTGGGCTCGGGCTCACCCATTGCCACCCCCGCCGGCGTACCCGTGTTGATGACGTCACCGGGGTAAAGGGTCATGAACTGGCTGACGTACCGCACGACTTCCGCGACCGGAAAGATCTGCTCGGCGGTCGTGCCGTTCTGCTTGAGTTCCCCGTTCACCCAAAGCCTCAGCGCGAGGTTCTGCGGGTCGGCCATCTCGTCGGCGGTGACGAGCCACGGCCCCAGCGGGTTGAACGTCTCGCAGTTCTTGCCCTTGTCCCAGGTGCCGCCGCGCTCCAACTGGAACTCGCGCTCCGAGACGTCGTGCGCCACCGCGTACCCGGCGACATGCGCGAGCGCCTCCTCGTGCGAGCCGAGGTAACGCGCGGTCCGCCCGATGACGACGGCCAGCTCGACCTCCCAGTCGGTCCTGGTGGACCCGCGCGGTACGAGCACCGTGTCGTTCGGCCCGACCACGGTGTCCGCCGCCTTGAAGAAGATCACCGGCTCGGCGGGCGGCTCGGCCCCGGTCTCGCGGGCGTGATCGTGGTAGTTCAGGCCGATGCACACGACCTTGCCGATCCGGGCGAGGGGCGGCCCGACGCGCAGCCCGGCGGCGTCCAGCGCGGGCAGCTCACCGGACTCGGCCGCCGTACGGACCCGGCCGAGCGCCTCGTCGTCCGCGAGCAGGGGTCCGTCGATGTCCGGGACGACCCCCGACAGATCCCGCAGGACCCCCTCGGCGTCGAGCAGCGCGGGCCGCTCCGCACCCGCCGTACCGACTCGCAGCAGCTTCATGAGCACAGTCTCCCTCGATCGCGGACCGTCCGGCCGATGGGCGGCGCCGGAGTGCGGACCAGACGCAGCACAGCCATCGGAGGACTGGTCGATCCTCCAAGGTCGTGGTCCAGTCCGCAATACCCGGTTCACGGACTGGACCAGGTCAGGTCAGGTCAGGTCACTCGGCAATACGGGGTGACGGGTACAGCAACGCCCGCTCCACGGCACTCCACGTCGTACTGGTCACCACGTACAGCGCGGCGGCCAGCGGCACCACCGCCACGGTGACGAGGGTCAGGAAGGACATGAACGGCATGAACCTGGTGACGGCCTCAAGCCCGGGTATCCGCTCCCCGTCGACCACCGGACTGTCGGCGGCCATCATCCGCTTCGTACGCCGGTAGCCGAAGGCGGCGACCGCGGCGACGAGCACGAACAGCCCGACGTACACGAGCCCCTCCGCCCCGAACACCCCGCCCGCACCCAACGCGTCCACCCACCGGTCACCGAGCGGCGCGGCGAACAGCCGGTGCGCGAGCAGTCCGTTGGGCTCGCCGCCGACCGTCGAGTTCGAGAACAGCTGGTAGAGGAGGAAGAAGGCCGGCAGCTGGCACAGGCTGGGCAGCAGCCCGGACAGCGGCGACACCCGCTCCTCCACATGCAGCTCCATGAGCGCCTCCTTCAGCTTCTCCGGCCTCTTCCGGTACTTCTTCCGCAGCTCGGCGATCCGCGGCTGCAACGCGGCCCGCGCCCGCTGCCCCCGCGCCGCCGCCCGGGACAGGGGCAGGACGAGGAGCCGTACGAACGCGGTGAACAGGACGATCGCGGCGGCTGCCGCGGACGCGTGGAACAACGGCTGGACCAGGTCGGCGAGTTGCTCGACCAGATCGGCGAAAAGCCGCAGGAACATGGACAGGGGCATGGACAACATGGACATGGATGAGCCCTCCGAGGGTCTCGTCGTGCCGGGGTGAGGAACGCATGGCGGAGTGCGTGTCGGCATGACGACCCGTGTCGGGTCACCTGGATGCTGGATGTGAGGAGCGGGGTGCCCTACGCGGGTATCAGGCCGTCAGGAGGGCAGGCCCCCGGCGCCCGGGGCCTCGTTCGCCCCCTGGCGTCGGGATCGCGTTGGGGCAGGAACGCCGTACGGCGCTCCCGGTCGCGTATCGCCGTCCGTACCCGCGTACGCGGCACCGCGGGCGCGCACCGCGAGGCGATGATCACGCAGACGGCGAGCGCGGACCCGGCCGCGGCGGTGGCCGCGCAGGCGACGGCGGCGGAGAGCGTACCGACATCGAGGACGGCGACCTGGAAGAGGAGCAGCAGGAGCGCGGCGGCGGGGCGCAGGCCGACCCAGCTTCGGTTCATGACCCACTCCCCCCTTCAACTTCAACCTTCAACTGCGCGCGCTTCCCCCGCACTTCGAGCCTCGCGCCGCTTCGTTCTTCGCGCTTCATTCTTCGTGATTCGTTTATACATGACCCCTCTGACAGCCCGGTTGGTTCACCTCGGCCGCATCGAGGTCAGCTTCCCCCAGACCACGAGGCGGTATGTCGAGGTGTACTCGGGGGTGCAGGTGGTGAGGGTGAGGTAGTAGCCGGGCTGGTCGTAGCCGTACGAGGGCCTGACGCCGCTGCGCGGCACGGGGTGCAGGACGCCGCCGTCGCCGGGGGTGGTGCGCGCGAGGGTCCGGTCGATGACGTACGTGTAGACGGCCGCCTTGGTCTCGACGGTCACCTCGTCGCCGCGCTGGAGCCGGTTGATGTAGCGGAAGGGTTCGCCGTGGGTGTTGCGGTGCCCGGCGAGCGCGAAGTTGCCCGCCTGGCCGGGCTGCGCGGTCTTCGGGTAGTGGCCGGCGTACCCCTTGTCGAGGACGTCCGCCTTGCTGATGCCTTCGGCGACGGGGACGCGGAGGTCGAGGCGGGGGATGGTGAGGACGGCGTAGGCCTGGGACCAACGGGGCCGGGTGGGCGTTGCGTTGGAAGCAGGGGGCAGGGCGCGGGGGCGGGCTTCTTCGGCTTCCCGGCTGTCCGCGACGGGGGAGCTCGCGGCGCTCGGCGCATCGCCGGTCGGCTCGACGAGCGGGGCCGTCCCCCACTCCCGCTCCAGCGCCTGCACCTTGTCGGCGGCCGCCTCCCGGGCCTGCCGGTTGGTCCACCACAGCTGGTGGACGACGAGGAGGATGAGGACGACCCCGAGGGTCACGGCGAGTTCGGCGCCGGTCCACAACACGCGGGCGTACGCGGCACGGCGGCGCCGGGTGCCGTGGTGGACGACGCGGGTCCGCATACGTACACCTCCCTCTCACCAGGGCCGCACGATAGGGCGACGCCCTTCAAGTAACCAGACCCGCGCTTCCGCTCCTCCTTCTCACAACCGTTGGGAAAAAGCCCTGTCGCGCCTCTCGACAACCTCGCTGGTCACCACCGACGCTTCCGAAGGGCGACACACCACCGCACACCCCACGGCACCACCACAGCACCACCCACGACCGCTCCATCCCTCGGCACCCGCACCCGGAGATGACATGAGCACTCCAGGCAACAACCAGAACCCGAAGGACCAGCCACAGCCACAGCCACAATCACAGTCACCCGAATCCCCCCTCCCCAGATCGACGTTCCGCCGCAGAGCCCTGCTGGCCGCCACCGGCGGCGCGCTGCTGAGCGGCACCCTGGGGACGGGCACGGCCCGCGCCGACGCGACAATCGCGGTGAACCCCGGTACGAGATACGGGAGCTGGGAGGGCTGGGGCACCTCGCTGGCCTGGTGGGCGAACGTCTTCGGCGCCCGGGACGACTTCGCCGACATCTTCTTCACGACCAGGTCGGTGACGTACAACGGCACGACCCTGCCTGGCCTCGGCATGAACATCGCCCGCTACAACCTCGGCGCGTGCAGCTGGAACAGCGTGGGCGGCGAGACGATGGTCGAGTCCCCGAACATCCCCGGCTTCAAGCAGATCGAGGGCTTCTGGCAGGACTGGCGCAACGAGGACCCCGCCTCCTCGGCCTGGAACTGGACCGCGGACGCCAACCAGCGCGCGGCCCTCGTCAAGGCGACCCAACGCGGCGCGGTCAGCGAGCTGTTCGCCAACTCCCCCATGTGGTGGATGTGTTACAACCACAACCCGTCCGGCGCCGCGAACGGCGGCAACAACCTCCAGACCTGGAACTACCGCCAGCACGCCTCCCACCTGGCGGCCGTGGCCCTCTACGCACGCGACAACTGGGGCGTGAACTTCGCGACGGTCGACCCCTTCAACGAACCGGCCTCCACATGGTGGACCGCCACCGGCACCCAGGAGGGCTGCCACCTGGACCCGTCCGTCCAGGCAGCCGTACTCCCATACATGCGCAGCGAGTTGGACAGGCGCGGCCTGACGGACATCCGCATCTCGGCCTCGGACGAGACGAACTACGACACGGCGCGCAGCACCTGGAGCTCGTTCGGCTCGTCGACGCGGGCGCTGGTCGACCAGGTCAACGTCCACGGCTACCAGGGCGCGGGCGGCCGCAGGGACTTGCTGTACACGGACGTGGCGACGACATCCGGCAAGAAACTCTGGAACTCCGAGACGGGCGACATCGACGCGAGCGGCTGGACCCTCGCCCGGAACCTCTGCTACGACTTCCGCTGGCTCCACCCGACCGCCTGGTGCTACTGGCAGGTCATGGACCCGACGACCGGATGGGCGATGATCGCGTACGACGAGAGCACGCTCCAGCCGACGACGGTCCAGACGAAGTACTACGTGATGGCCCAGTTCAGCCGCCACATCCGCCCCGGCATGACGATCATCGACACAGGCGTGAGCTACGCGGTGGCGGCGTACGACGCGGCGTCGCGCCGCCTGGTGATCGTGGCGGTGAACACGTCCTCCTCCGCCCAGACCTTCACGTTCGACCTCTCCCGCTTCACCACGGTGACCGGCGGCACGGGCGGCCTGGTCCGCCGCTGGCACACGGCCACGTCCGGCAGCGACCGTTACCGGGAGTACGCGGACACGTATCTGAGCGGGAAGTCGGTGGCCGTGTCGTTCGACGCGGGGTCGGTGCAGACGCTGGAGGTGGACGGCGTGGTGTGACCGAGCGCTTCGGCCGGCGGATCAGCGGCTGAGTCGGCAGGGTCGGGTCGGCGGGGTCGGGTCGGCGGGTCCAAGCGCTTCACCTGGCGGGAGTAGTAGCGGCGGGATCGCCCGGAGCCTGTCGGTCATGGGTTACCGAACGCCTCGGGAGGCCACAAGAGTGCTGAGTGGAACACTCGACCTCAGCGAGGCAGGCTGTACCCATGCGGTCGCTCTCCCGCTCATCCGGCTCCTCGACAGCGGACGGTCACAGCCGGGTCCTCTTCCGACTCGCGCAGTCTGTGCCGTTCGTGATCGTACTGCTCGCGCTGGCGGTCGAGCTCTCGCCCGTACACGATGTGTATACGGGTCCCATCCTCGCTGCGATACCCGCACTGGCTGCGCTGACGATGGGCCCGAAGGGCATCCTTTCCACAGCGGCCGGAGCGGCGGCTGTCACCGTGATCTCGGCCACCCTGCACCAGAGCTGGGGTGGCCTGGTCTACAGCAACCTGACGGCCGCCCTCGCGGTGACAGTGGCCAGTGTCACCATGAGTAAAGCCGTGCATACACGCAGGCAGAGCGAGCTCGACCAGGTTCGCCGGGTCGCCGTGGCGGCCCAGCAGGTCATCCTGAGACCCGTATCCGCGCGGCTGGGTCCGGTGCAGGTGGCCGGCATGTATCTCGCGGCCGAGACGGAAGCGCAGATCGGCGGTGACCTGTACGAGGCGCTGCAGACGCGGTACGGGGTCCGGATGATCGTGGGGGATGTCCGCGGCAAGGGGCTTCCCGCTGTGCACCTGGCCGCAGTCGTGCTGGGCGCGTTCCGGGAGGCCGTGCACTACGAGGACGACCTGGTGGAGGTGATGAACCACTGCGCGGCCGCTCTGAGACGGGAGTGCGCCGTGCCGGGTGCGGTCGACCAGGACGAGGGGGAGGACGAGAGGGAGGATGAGGCGGAGGACTTCGTTACTGCGCTGGTGGCTCAGATACCCGACACACCCGTGATCCAGGTGGTGAACCGTGGCCATCCGCCTCCACTGGTGTTGCACCAGGGCAAGGTCCAGGCCCTCATGCCCACCTCACCACTGCCACCGCTCGGCCTGGAGGACTTCATCACCGATCCTCCCGCCGAGCCGGAGAGCTATCCCTTCCCACCCGGCGACCGTCTGCTGCTGTACACCGACGGCGTGATCGAAGCCCGCAACCGCGACAACGACTTCTTCGACCTGCCCGAGGCCATGGACACGGCGTGCTCCGACACCCCGCACAAGCTCCTGGAACAACTGCATCAGGCATTGATCCGCCACACCCAGGGCAGCCTGGCGGACGATGCGGCGATGCTCCTCCTTGCCCGGCTCGACGAAGAAACAGGCACACAGGGCGACGCGGCTGCGGCCCCCTCGATCGACAGACCGCGTTGATCACTCATCAACGCCTGCCATCTTGTGACCTCACCTCCCACTGTCACCCCACTCCGGCGGGCACCGGAGGTGGCGAGAGAGGCCGCACCGTGGTCAGAAGCGGTCAGAACAGGATCTCGCAGCTGTTCCGGGTCTCGATCCTGACGTGGCAGCGGTCCGTGGATCCGCCGCCGCTGCCGCTGTCGAACGAGCCCGAGGGATCGGTGAGGATGTCCTTGCCTCCGTTCCCGAAGAGGTCGTCGTTGCCGGAGCCGCCATCGAGGTCGTCGGGACCGTCATTGCCGAAGAGGATGTCGTTGCCGGAGCCGCCGTTGACGTCGTCGGCACCTCCGTTCCCGAAGAGCCTGTCGTTGCCGGTGTCGCCGTGGAGGACGTCCCTGCCGTTCTTGCCGTGGATGGTGTCGTCCCCGGCGTTGCCGTGGATGGTGTCGTGCCCGTCGTTGCCGTACAGCTCGTCGTCGCCCGGGCCTCCCCCGATGGTGTCGTTCCCGGCCTTGCCCTCGATCATGTCGTTGCCGTTGCCGCCCGTCACATGGTCGTCGCCGTCGTTGCCGTACAGCTCGTCGTCGCCCGCGCCGCCGGAGAGGGTGTCGTTCCCGGCCTTGCCCTTGACCCAGTCGTTGCCGGTGCCCCGGCCGACGAACACGTCGTCCCCCTCCCCGAGGCACACGGTGTGGTCGCCGGTGCCGTTTCCCGGGCTGCGCAAGGCCATGCGTACCCCGGGCGGGGACGGCTCCGGGCCGGGCGCCGCGGTGGGCGTGTCGAGCGGCCCGGGCCGCTACCGGTTCCACCGGGCGGTCAGGTCGCTGCTGGAGGTACTGGCCGGGCCCTCGGGACTGGTCCTCCTGCTCGACGACGTCCACTGGGCCGATCCGGCCTCGCTCGACCTGCTCGACCATCTGCTGCGTCATCCGCCCTCCGGCGGGGTGCTGTTGGCACTGGCCTATCGGCCGGCGCAGGTGTCGGCACGGCTGGCCTCGGTGACGGCCGGGCTGCCCGCCGAGTGGGCCCGGCGGCTGGACCTGAAGCCGCTCACCCGGGCCGAAGCCGGAGAGATTCTGGGCGGCGGGGTGGACGCGGCCCGGCAGGAGCGCATCTACCGGCTCAGCGGCGGCAACCCGCTGTACCTGCACGCGCTGCGGCACAGCGAACTCCTGCCCGCCGCCGGCGACGGGGTCGGCGGCGTGAGGGGCGGCTCGACGGCGCGGACGCCGGACGAACTGGACCTGGACGCCGCCATCCCGGCGGCGGTCCGCGCCGCCCTCGCGACCGAACTGGAGAGCGTACCCGGCCCCGCCCGGCTGGTGGCGATGGCGGCCGCCGTCGCGGGCGGCGAGTTCGACCCGGCGCTGGTCGCGGCAGTCGCGCAGACCCCTCGGGACGAGGTGCTGGCGGCTGTGGACGACCTGGTCACGCGGGATCTGGTACGGCCGGTCCCGGCCAGCGGACGGTTCCGGTTCCGGCATCCGCTCGTGCGGCATGTGGCCTACGCGGCGGCGCGGGCCGGCTGGCGGCTGGCGGCCCACGCCCGGGCGGTCGGCCATCTGCGGGAGGTCGGTGCGCCTGCCGAGACGCAGGCGCACCATGTGGCCCGCTCCGCCGCCCCGGGAGACGTAGACGCCGCAGCCACGCTGGTCCGGGCGGCCCGCGCGGTGGCGCCGCAGGCGCCGGCCACGGCGGTGACCTGGCTGGAGGCCGCTCTGCGGATCCTGCCCGAGGGCGGCGGCCCGCTCCCGCCGATCGCGCCCGACATCGGCTCACGGCTGGATCTGCTCGGCGAACTCGCGCACTGCCAGGAGCTGAGCGGCAATCCGCGCGAGAGCCGTAGCACGCTGCGGACCGTGCTGCGTCTGCTCCCGCCCGACGACCACGCCCGGCGGGCGCGGACGGTCGGCCGGTGCGCCTCCCTCGAACGCCTGCTGGGCCAGCACGCCGAAGCGAGGGCGCTGCTGCGGGCCGAGCTGTCCCGGCAGCCGGACCCCGTATCGCTCCCGGCGTCCCGGCTGCGCACCCAGCTCGCGCTGTACACCCTGGCTCAGGGCGACTTCGCGGAGGCCCACGACCTGCTGGACCAGGCCGCCGCCACCCACGAGGAGCATGCGGTCGCCCCGGCGCTCGCCGCCGGCCTGCGTGCGTTCGTCGCCAGTCTGGGCGCGTTCACCGCCGACCCGTCGTCCCGGGACGCGACGGCCGTCCGGGCGCTCCCGGACAGCGCGGTGGCCCTGATCGACCAGGTGTCCGACGCCACGATCGCCGCGCAGATCGAGGCCTTCTCCTGGCTGTGCGCCACCGAGTCGTTCCTCGGCCACCACGGCAGCGCGCTGCGGCACTTCACCCGGTGCACGCGGGTCGCCACCGAGGCCGGGCTCCACCACACCCTGCCGTACCTGCTCGCCGGAACGGCCCCCGCCAAGGCGTGGCTGGGCGAGATCCAGCAGGCGGCGGCCATCGCGGAGGAGGCCGTGGCAACCGCCCGTATGCTCGGCGCGGCCGAACCACTGGCGATGGCGCTCTCCGGACAGTCCTGGGTGCTGTACAGGGCGGGGGCGGCCCGGGAAGCCGTCGAGATCGCCGGCCAGGCGCTCGCGGCGACCGACGCCGGCGACGGCGGAGGCATGCTCATAGCCCAGACCACGCTGGCTCTCGCCCAGATGGCCGCGGGCGACGTGGACACCGACCACCTCCACCTGCTGGACCCCTGTGGCGGCCCCGACCTGCCGCTCCTGAGCCCCCAGAACCGGCTCACCGCCTTCAGCCTCATGGCCGAGGCCGAAGCCGGACGCTCGAACGCGGCGCAGGCCCGCTACTGGAGTGAGCAGGCGGACCGGTTCGCCGACACCTCCACCGGCCTGGGGTCCGGTCTGGGGTCCGGCCTGAGGTGTCTGACGCGCGCGTACGCGCTGAGCGTCGACGCCCCGGCCGATGCCGCCGGGTGCGCGGCGGACGCGGCGGCGACGCTGGCACAGGCCGGGGCATGCCAGGAGGCCGGGCGCGCGCACATGCCCCTGCCACGCCGCGCTCGGCCGGCGCGCCGCCGCCCTGGCCGAGCTGCGGCTCGCAGCGGAGACGCTGTCGCGCTGCGGCGCCGACGGGCTCTACGCGCGAGCGGCCCGGTTACAGCGGCAACTGGGCGCGCGGGTGGCGGCGAAGAGCACGCGCCATCACGGCACGGCCCATGGCCTGTCCCGGCGGGAGGCGGAGGTGGCGGGGCTGCTGTGTGCCGGGCGTACCAACCAGGAGATCGCCGAGCGGCTGGTACTGAGCGTGCGAACGGTGGAGACCCATGTGTCGCGCATCTACGCCAAGCTCGACGTCACCTCACGCGCCGCCGCCGTCAGCCTGCTCTCCCAGGGCGATGGCAGGGCCGACCGTCCGGGGTGACCGTTACCCGGTGTCCGGATCGACACCGTTGCCTCAAGCGCTGTGAGCGGCTGTTGAGGCCGTGCTCGAAGCAGACATCTCATCTTTGTCGATCGACGGCAGTACGGTGTCAGTCATGCGCCCCGACACCTCCGCCGAGAACGTCGACCACCACGCCGAAGCGGCCCGCCTGGAGCGGACTGCCGGCCTCTACCCCGAGGACGCCGAACACCTGCTCCTGCAGGCCGCGGCCCACCTCGAACTGGCCGGCGCCCGCGCCGACGCGACCGCGTTGTACGACCGCCTGCTGTCATCCGGGGGTTCACTGGAGAACCCCCACCTGGTACGAGCCCTCAAGGCGGCGAACCTCTGGGAGTACGGCCACGAGGCGGAGGCAAGGGCGATCATCGACGGCGTCCGCGCGGCCGCCCCCCGCGACCCTGCCCCCTGGGTCATCGTGGCCGAGGCCCTGGAGTCCCACGACGAGCTGGAGGCGGCGCAGGAGACGTTCACGCAAGCAGTGACGTTGTTGCTGACGGACGTCCCGGAACCCCCCTACTCCGCCCGCCCCCTCCTCGTCGGCCGCCACCGCGTCCGCCGTATGCTCGGCGCGACCCACGACAACTGGGACACCCTGGCCGACACCCTCCACTCCTCCTCGGTCTCCCTGGACGAACTCCACGACCCCAAGCGGATCTGGTCCCTCGGCTCGAACAACCCGGCGGAACTGGAGGCGGAGATCTCACGCTTGCGCGCAGAGCTGGGTGCCTACCGGGAGGCCCTGTCCCGCCCCTTCCCGGTGGCCGTCCTGCACTGGCCCGCGGACGAACTGACGGAACTGGTGGCGGCGTACCCGTCGCTGGCCGCCGAGTACCCGTCCCACGAGGAGCACCTGGCGACCATAGAGACGTCGCTGCGGGAGCTCGCCGCTTCCGGCACGCCGAACCTGGGGATCGTGACGGGGACGGTGCCTTCGTACGAGGCCTTCGCGGCGTCGGAGGGCTCGTCCCCGTCGGACGTGTCGCTGCTGCCGCAGTATGCGACGACCTTGGCGGCGCGGGGGCGGGCTGTGGAGTGGCCGCCGCAGAGGGGGGCGGGGTGTTGGTGTGGGTCGGGGCGGAGCTATGGGGAGTGTCATGGGGGTGGCGCCTGACGAGAGAAGCTCGACGTGGACCGACCTCGGCCCACCATCGCGCTCCTCGTCGCCACAGCCATGCTGGCTTTCGGCGCCTTCAGACTGTGTGTCGCCCTCCGTAGGCACCAGGCCTGGGGCCCCTCGGCGTCCGGGGCGTCCAGCCCTCGGGCGAGGTGGTGCGTGGCGAACGCCGGGGAGGCGCGATCCGTCCGCTCCAGATCTCTACAAGGCCCCCACCCATCGACCACCCGGTCGGCCAGGATCGGCGGGCTTCGACCTCGGGTCACTGGAGTTGTGCAGCGAGAACGCGAGAGGAATTGTGAGCCTGGTCTTGTAGAGATCGGCCACGTCGCAGACGAACGAGTGCGAAGCAGCGGTGCGTACGAACCCCATGCCCTGTGTGCAGGCGCCGGTTCTGCTCCTGACCTGGGGTGGAATGACTGCGCTGCAAGGTCAACCGGTGTGTCGGACCAACAAGGATTCCGGGATGCTCGACAGGATGGCGGGCTCTTGGGTGCCGCGGTGAGCGAAGTGGAGATCCTCGCGGGCACGAGTACACAGCACGAAGAAGCGAAGACGTGCGTCCACACTGGTTGGGTCCTCTGTATACGCGTCCAAGTCCGGCACGAAGACGCTGTCGAACTCCAAGCCCTTCATGCTGGCCGTGGTCACGAGCCGGATGGGTCGCGTTGAGAAGTCGATGGCGTTCCGGTACCGATCGTCGTGAACATAGGCCTGGGTGTACTTGGCAAGCCCGAGGCGCGTGAGTTCACTCTGGATGTCCCGCAGCAAATGGGTCGACCTGCAAATGATTCCGATACTCCGCTCCGGATGCGCATTGAAGTACTGGGAAACTCCAGTGAGGAGGTACCCCAAGGAGGGCACTTTCAGGACGGTGGGGGTACTACCGCCCCGTGTCGGCAAGGGCATCTCGTCCCGGGCCTCCTTGCGGAACTCGGATGCCAGCATCGCGATCTCTCGACTATTCCGGCGGTTCTCTCGCAGTACGAGCGGATCGGCGCCCATGGTTAGGTATCGGCATATCTCGGAAACGGTGCTCTCGTCGTCGTCGATCCGCTGGTTCTCGTCTGCGAACGCGGTGACGCCGACACCGAGGATGCGGCACAACTTATAGAAAGCAACGGGCAGATTCTGCCCCTCGTCGATCACCAGATGTGCGGTCGACCCGGCCCTCTGCTCGATGCAGTCCCGCTGCATCTCGATCCAGTCGTAGCTCCAACCATCCTCGTCGGTCTGTGGGGGATCGGCCTGGAAGCGCCTCTGCCAGAAGTCCCTG
Organism: Streptomyces sp. NPDC002845; assembly: GCF_053591955.1. NCBI lineage: Bacteria > Bacillati > Actinomycetota > Actinomycetes > Kitasatosporales > Streptomycetaceae > Streptomyces > Streptomyces sp. NPDC002845. Next base: position 81,983 of record NZ_JBSFUU010000032.1, read on the forward strand.
ATCCACCGATGGTAGGTGGTGACGTTGAGACCTCCCGTAAGGTCTGGTGCCATTTGCGCGAGGTACTGATGCAGCAGATTGGAGCGCGTGAAGAGGACGACATCGCGCTCGGCGGTTGCCAGCGCCCACGCGCGGTAGACGGCCATTACGGTCTTTCCGGCGCCAGGTGCCCCGGTGATGAGGTGGCTTCCGTGGAACGGAAGATCAATGACGGCCTGCTGCTCGATCTCGAGGTCCAGGAGGGAAGGGATCTTCATGGTAGGTCGACGGCTCCGGCCGATTCCTCGAGCGCGGCCTGGACGACTGCACGAAAGAATCCCGGGACCTCGCCGTCACCGATCAACAGCGTTCTGTCCAACAGGGAGTTGTCGATCTCGCAGCAGGTTTCGGGGAGGAGCGTGCACGCATGGCAGGCAGCACGGTTGAGGTTGGCCAGAGACCTACCGGTCGAGTCGACACACAGAGGGTCCTGCGAGCACCACTGAGCCGATTCGAGCAGCCGGATCAAGGTCTCGACGAGGTTCGGTGGTTGTCCCTGGCGGACAAGCCCGCCCAGTGTCCCTTCTGCGTCCCCGGCGGCTGTGTAGATGAACACGCCGGCTTGGGGCGGATGTTCGCTGCCTGAGGCGTGGCTTCGGGCGTAAACGCGTTCCCGTAGTGAAGCTGCGTTGTATCCGCTGTCATAAGAAAGTTGGCGGATGAATTGATGGGCCAAGGTGTGCAGCATCACGAATCGTGGGAGGAGCTCCGGACCCGATTTTCCTCTCAGGCGGTCGGCCTTGAACGAGGCGTCCAGGTTGCGCTCGATGCGTCGTGTCCAGTCACGCACCGACGGAAGCCTCTCCCAGGCGCTCACACGTTCCTCGTCGACGGCGATGAAGATTCCTTCACCATAGGTCTCTATGGCAGGCAACCATTGGGCCCGGGCCTGCGTGTTGACCGACACGACGCGCCCGCCCTCGCCCTCTTCGCCGTCGCCGGAGTTGGGCTCGTACCGCGTGAATCCTTCGAGCGCACGCACCTCGCGTACCCGGTCCGCGACGACGACCGCGGAGACACCCGCAGCCAGCTCCTGCATGGATTCAGGGGCCTCATGGTCGACCCCGAGGTGGGTCCGGCGCACGGAAAAGGTATTCGAATTGGCGACGGATCCCTGGACGGAAAAGGCCGCCCATTCAGCGATGCTGAGGTCATCGTCCGCATCAGCCGCAGACGGCATCGACGCAGCCTCGGCGGCATGGCGGCGTCGAAGAGATTCCACAAATTCCTCCGGAACCTCGCATTCGTGGGCGAGCACCATTCTGTAGGAATCGGAAATGGGACCGCCATCCGCACTGATAAAGTTCGACCAATGAGGGTGATTGACGACCCTCTGGGTCAATTCGTCTTCCTCGGCCAGACCAGCAGGTGCGGGGATGTCGAGCGCCGAGTGTGTGATAGGGAAGTACACGTTGGAGGCGCCGCGCTGCACCGCTTGCGGTGTCTCCTCGCAAGGATCCGCCTCATCAGTGTCAGATTGCCAAGGGTGCGTTCCGGTGCATTGCAGGCCCGTCTGCTTGAGGATGTTCTTCTGGCTGATTCCTGCCAGATTGCGCCCGGCCCGGCAAACGGCACACACGACGTGCAGGGCTTCCAGCCCAGAGGATTCGGGAGTGGCGACGAACCGAAGCCGGTGAACCTGGCATTGGCGCTGAGCATGCCCTTCGCTCTTGGAGTGAGCCCATCGACGCCAGTCGATGTCGGCCATATGGCCTGCCCTGCATACCTGGATGAAGCGCATCGGGGCCAGCTGAGGCTTTCCTGGGCAACGCCCGCAGGTCGGTTGCTTGTCCCGTAGATCACGCTCGCGATCCGTGCGCCAGAGCTGCATTTCCCTGCACTGAGGGCAGAACAGCCACTTGGGGAATCGTACGTACGAGGGTCCGATACGGGTCGCGTAGGCGGCCTTTCCGGAGGGGATGACAGGGGCTGAGCGGAACTCTGCAACCCCCAATTTCTTCGCGAGCCGTGGTGATTCCACCCGCTCGGCGTTACGCGCCCAGCTTCGGACATCGGCGGCTACGAACGATTCGCCTCGGAGGTCGAGGATCCCGCCGACGCCGAAGGGAACGATGGTCTGTGCCCTGCGGACCTTGCGACGAATATCCTTCACTGCTCTCACGCTCCTTTCACGGCGACGAGGCACTCACGGTCGACGTTGCGCATCGACTGCGCCGTCTCCCACAGGCCGCCTTGCTTGCCGAAGTCGGTGAGGAGCGATATGTGCCCTCGCCCCTGGAACTGGTAGTAGAGACGACTGCCCTCGCCACGCGCGATCTCGGCCTCCTGCCGCCAGGCTTCGATCAGCGAGTCCAACTGTTCGGCGGCGGCATAGGCCTCGTCCGGATCGGCCCGCCGCACGTGATCCACCACGAGGTCCCGGATCCGTGCGACTTCCTCCGCTCGATCGAGGATGTCTCCGGCCCTGTTCTCCGCGTTCAGGCCGATCCCGTGCCGCACAAGGATGGTGAGCACCGCGTGCAGGGCTCGGTTGCGAGAGGGCATGGACCACGGTGTGACGCTGGTCGGCTCGACATGCCGGTAGAGCGAGCGGTGGTAGACACCGAACGACTCGTAGTGGGACCGGTCGCGGGGTTTGGTCGAGCGGAAGAGCGTGACGATCAGTCCCGGTACATGACGACGGCCGACGCGGCTGGTGGCCTGGATGTATTCCGATGTCGTCTTGGGTTGCCCGTTCATGAGCATGAGGCCGAGCCGCGGAACGTCGACGCCCACGGAAAGCATGTTGGTCGTGGCGAGGAAGGAGACACTGCCGCGTTCCTTGAAGCTCTTGCCCAGGCGCTCGAGGAGTCGTGGCTGAGCGGCGCGCGGGATGTTGCTGGTCAGCTCGACCACCGAGTCGTCGTTCAGCTCGCGGCGTCGAGTGTCGTCCTTCGTCAGATGCTCGAGACGCGCGGGGATGTCGTCTCTCGCGATCGTGACGGTTCGTCCGAGTTCCCGCAGGCTGTTGTGATAAGCGACCGCGGTCCAGTACGCGTCGCGGAGGGTGTCGTCGTCGCAGATTTCCTTCGGGGCCTGCAACGCGGCGGCACCCACGTGAACGGTCGAGGTCGAGGCGGTATGCCCCTGTGCCATGACGCCCACGTACAGACGCCCGGGCTTGTCCTTGTCGGGCGAGGCGAAGTAGGAACTACCGGCTTCGATCCCCGCTGGTGGGAAGAGCTGTGCCGGGCGACCGTAGAGGCTGCGGACTTGGTCCTGGGAGCGTCGAATCGTCGCTGTCGACGCGATGACCTTCGGCACGGTGCCGCCCCAGGCGCACAGCTCAAGGATGGCCGATTCGTACAGACCGACCGTTGTTCCCAGTGGGCCAGCCAGCAGGTGCAACTCATCCTGAATCACCAGCGAGGGTGCGCGCTTGCCGTCCCCACCGAAGAGGTTCCCGGCTTCCCGTTCCCACGCCAGGCGTGCGAACTTGTCCACGGTGCCGAGCACGAACGTCGGAGGTTCCTTGTAGATCTGTTGGTCCACGACGGATACCGGGAGGTACTCGTGGAAGACACAGGTGTCGCGCGGACAGAAGAACGAGGTGGTGACGCCATCCGCCCGGATACCGAAGTCCCGGTCCTGCCCTTGTCGTTCCGGGACGATCTCGGTGCCGCACCAGGGACAACGTTCCAGCAGGAAGCGATCATCGGGTGCGTTCATCTGCTTCAGGACACCGAGCTCGTCCTGCGCGGCGGAGATCTTGTTCGGCGTCGTGTCCTGGCCCACCCAGAGTCCGATGGAGATGGGCTCCTTCCCCAGATCGTGGGGCAGTGGCCCGTCGCGTCCCTTCCTGATGTACTCAAGGGCACAGATGGCCGTCGCCGTGCGCTGGAACTGCTGTGTGGTGAGCAGACTCAGCGTGTATCGACTCAGAACGGCGGTGCCGCCCCCGGCCGCGCCGAACCGCAGCCGGCGCCAGAGGATCTCGAAGCAGGCGGTGAGCAGGTACGCCTCCGTCTTGCCTCCTCCGGTGGGGAACCAGATGAGGTCGACCGTCTTACGGTCCTCGTGCTCCGGACTCATTAGTCCCTCGACCACGAGCAGGAAGTAGGCGAGCTGGAACGGATGCCACGCATAGTCGCCATCGGGCTCGGTCAGCTCGAGTACTTCGCTGTTCCTGCGGCGACGGCTGCCTGCCAGTTCCGGGCGGCTGTGGAGCATCTGGAGCGCCATGGCCCGGTTGGCCAGGCGAAAGGCTTCGCGTGCCTTGTCTCCTGCGGGGGTTGGTGCGGTCAGGGCCTCCACTCCCGACGTCATACGGTCGAGTGCGGTCCCGATGCGGCGGAGGATTCGTGTGGCGGGTGCGGCGGCCCATGGCTGCAAGTCCTTCGCCTGCGACCGCTGGATGTCGAACCACTTGCGATAGCCCAGGACGAAGGCGTGCAGCTCGGCCCGGAGGTCCTCCACTGCGAGACCGGTCTGGGCCAGGTGCGCGAGGTTCAGTACCGGCAAGTCCTTGGGGCCGTCCGGTTTGATGTGATCGACCACCTGCTGAGGCATGACCTGCGCTCGCACTGTGGTGACCGGGTCGGAATCGGTGTCCCATTCGACGGCACATCCGTGCCCCACGGCCCTGGTCACGATGTGCCGGTACTGGACTCGAAGCTCCTGCTCCTCCTCGTCGCGGCTGTTGAGACGGGTGCTCGGATACTCGAGCACCTTTCCGTCGAGTGTTGTCGCCTGAAGTTCCGCCTGGAAGAGCATCAGGTCCCGGTCCTTGTACGTGCTCTCCTCTTCGTCATGCGCGTTGGCCAGCACACACGTGACGAGATGCCCTGCGCCGAAGGGACGCCACCGCACGTGGAGACGACCGTGCCCATCCAGAACCGGGATCGGGTCCGTCTGATCCGCAGTGACGGTCTTTGTTGTGGAGAGTCGCGGTTGCCTTCGCCAACTGCGACGTCCGCCCTCGCGGGACGTTACGTAGCGGGAGGCCCCACACGTCACCTTCAGGCGGGGCGCGTTGGTGAAGAAGGAGAAACCCAGCGACGACGGAAGCCATGCATTCGCTTCGGCCACGGGATCGTCGGCGAAGCTGTCCTCCTCTCCGTTTCCGGCCTCCGCCTCGTCGAAGGCCTGCTCGCCATCTTCCTGTGAGTGCTCCAGCAAGGAGGCTCCACGCGGATACAACGTCCCCATCAGGTAGCGCCGGTCAGGCGGGTCGACGAGGGTCTCGTCCTCGGCGACGGGCGGGCCGACCAACTGCCGGCGGAGGTACTCCACGAAGTCGGCGCGGTGTTTGGAGAGCTGTGATTCGGAGTCGTTCACTTGAGATGCCCTTCCCGCTTCAGTACGGCCACACCCAGGTCCTTCAGTATCCGGCGGGTGCCGGGGCGGCAAGCGACCCAGAGCTGGGCGCGAGCCCTGGTCCAGGCGACGTAGAGCGCGTCGAGGCGCCCCTCGATGTGTTCGGGTTCGAGGTCGATCAGACAGACGACATGGTTCTCGTGGCCCTTGAAGTCGGAGACGGACGACCAGGTGAGACGGTGCTTCGTGCGGTCGGTCCCGACCACATCGGCGAATCGCTCGATCTTGGAGGCTCGCTGTGACAGACGCGCCGAGCTCGTTTCCCAGTCCCCGGAAGCGGACAGCAGCGTGATGTCCCGCGGTGAGACACCCTCCCGCACGAGTTCGTTCACATAAGCGTCGAGAACGGTGGCCTCCTCTTGAGCGGCGTGCACGTCGACGAAACGGACCGGCTCCCCCTCACCCGCAGTGGCGACGCCCAGATCGGCTCCCGTGTAGAAGTGGACCTGTTTGACGATCTGCACAGTGTTGCGGCAGTTGCGCTTCATGGGCCCGTATACGGAGCCCAGAGGGCGTAGGTACTCCCAGGCGTCGGGGTCGTAGGCGTCCGGGGTCAGTACCTGGTTGTTCTGGTCCAGCATGAAAATCCATCGGCCCTCGGCGAGGCCACCCGAGACCAGAGCCTCCAGGGCATCGAGACTCTCGAAGGTCATCAGGTCCTGCGCCTCGTCCACGATCAGTTGGTCGAAGACGCGGCCCTGAACCTCGTCGAGGCGGTCGAATGGCAGGACGGTGATCGCGTCGTCTGTGAGGATGCGGCCCACATGAGTCGCCAGTGTGGTGCTCGCGCAGGTGAACAGAACGCTGCCGTGGGCGGACTTGCGACGGGCCGCCTCGGCGGCGAGAAACGTCTTGCCTGTGCCCGCGCCACCGGTCCAGATGAGGCGCGGGTTGGCCTCCAACTCGTCGAGCCTGTCGAACTGTTCGTTGGTGAGGCGTTCGAAGGCGACGTCGAGATGCGTCAGTCGGGACTGCAGATTGGGTACGAGGTCGAAATCCGGACGTATAGCCTCAACCATCCTTTTACGCAGGGAGGCCGAGACGGGGATGCGGGCCCACCTGTTCCGCGTGAGCCAGAAGCGAGTAGCCCGTTCGATGCCCTGTGCCAGACCACGTCCGCCGTCGTACGCAGTGGCACCGAGATATTGTTGCGGCTCGAACTCGGTAGTGCGGTGGACATCGACATCAGTGGTGATCACGAGGTATCCGCTGGGGACACCGTGGTCCCTCAAGTCACCGACCAGGGCTCCGATCTCCCGCTCGAACTCGTGCATACCCCCGCTGGCCTGCGCAAAAGGGCTCTCCTTCGGGCCCTCCTCGCGACCGGGCGGACCGTAGTACCACTTCCCGTCGCGGTGATGGATCCGACCGCCCTTGACCTCGATGAAGAGCAGGATGTCGGGCATGATGACGACGAAGTCGATCTCGCCGACACGCTTCTTGTGGTGCTTGGGGAGATGAACCGTGTGCAGCGCGACGCTCTGGTCATCGGGAATCGCCTTGAGCGCCGCGAACACACTGCGCTCGGCCTGGCTCCTCGTGCTGCTCGAGATCTCGCTCGGAATGATCCGCATCAACTCTCCCCATGGTCACGCCAACACATCTCTAAACTACCGAGTGCTGGATCGTCAGGGCAGCACGGGTCCTGCAAGGAAGTGCTGGCAGCGGCGGCCCGATGAGTGATGAACTACGAGGGAACAGAGACATAGTGCGGGCGCGGGGGCGTGATGACCACGGAGCGGGACGGCACATCCAGCAGGCGGATGAATGAAGCCGGTTGGGATCTGCTCATCGGCCTCACACGTCGATTCACAGCCGAAGGAGTCGAACGCCGCACGGCTCTGGAGCAGGTGATGAGGGCTGCGCGACTCGACGCGCAGGAGACTCACGCCTTGTACGAAGCCGTGACAGCGGCGGAGGTGGAAGACGAACACGTCGAAGAGGAAACGCACTTCACGCAGAGTGTGCCCCCCGACGACGCGGCCGGTCTCGACGAGGTTCTCGACGACTTGGATTCCCCCGAGGAGGAAGGGGAAGGCCCGGACCTCGAGTCGCTTCGAGGGACGGTGCGTGTCGACAACATGGATGTGGCCCGTCGTACCGCTCGGGACCTGCTTGAGGTCGATCGGAGGCGAGTGAACCCACACCGGCGTCTGCTGAGTGCCGAGGAGGAAGTGGGGCTCTGCCTCCTGTTCCGAGGAGACAGAACGTCATCGGAGTCGTTGCCCGATGGCTACCTGGCGACACTTCCGCGAGACAGCGAGGCGCGCAGGGCTTTGTCCGCAATGGTTATCCATAATCAGCGGCTCGTACATAAGATCCTGCGTGGCTTGGGGCACTGGGCTGGTGGTCCCATGTATGAGGATCTTGCGCAGCACGGCATGATCGGGCTCATCCGTGCTGTGGAGAAGTTTGACGTCTCCATGGGCTGCAAGTTTTCTACCTACGCAACCTGGTGGATTCGGCAGCGCATCACTCGGGCTGTGATCAATGAAGGAGCAGCCATTCGACTTCCGGTCGGCATCTGGACCGATGTGGAGAAGGTACGAAAGAGAGAGCGGGTGTTTCTCGACCAGGGCAGAATTCCCAATGTGGATGATCTTGCCTTGGCCTGTGAGCTCAGTCCCGAAAGGGTGGTGGAGTGTCAGCGGTTGGGCCATCGGGCGGTTCTGTCGCTCGAGCAACCCGTCGGCGAGAACACGACTCTCGGAGAACTGGTCGTCGACGGGTTTCGGCCGGTGCCGGGCCCGGAACAGGCACTGTGGTCCGAATTCGAGCGCCAAGAACTATTCCAGCTGTTCGATGCATGCGTGTTCACGGAGAGAACTCAGAAAGTTCTGCAGCTGCGATATGGATTTATCGATGGCAGATCCTGGACGCTGGATGAAATCGGCAAGCGATTCGGAGTCACGCGCGAACGTATTCGACAGCTCGAGAAGCGTGCACTGAAAGACCTGAGAATCCAAATGGGACTGGATCCCGATAATCCTGACGCGGAACGCCGTCGTCTGAAGGCCGCTCGAAAGATCGCTCAGGAGGCTGCTGAAAGGACCGCACTTCGCAGAGGCCCGGAGCGGCGGGAGGACACGGGGGCGGGCGAGTCACTTCCGAACGACAGCGTCGACACGCCTGAGACAGAGAGCAGTTCCGACGAGAGAGAAGGAACGGTGGCCTCGAAGGGGACGGAGTTCGGTCGGTGGTTGGCCGAGCGGATGCAGGGAAATGGAACGGATGAAAGCGAACTGGCACACCGGCTGGGCGTGACGCGAGCAGTTGTCGAGGCCTGGCTCGACGACCGCTCCGTGCCTCACCCGGACCTTTTGGTCAGGATGCAGGAGGTCCTTGGAGTCGAGGACGAAACCGGGCAGGACTCCGCGGTTGGTCCGGAACGGCAGGACGAACCCGCGGAGACGTCAGTTGTGTGGTATCACCGCCCCGGCCACGACGATGGTGGCCGGGAGTTCGGCAACGCGGCGGCCTTCGCCTTCGAGGCCGATCTGGAGGTCCTTGCCCGGGAGGCGACCCAGAACAGCTTGGACGAGCGCGACAGGAGGAACGACCGCCCGGTCAGGGTCCGATACACCTTGCACGAACTGACCGGTGACGCTCTGGCCCGGTTCCATACGGCAATCCGCTGGCACGACCTCCGCCCGCACTACGAGGCAGCCGCCGCTCAGGACCAGAAGGTCGGACGCGTCATCAGTGCCGGTCTGCGGGAGATGTTCGAGCGGGATCGGCTGGTCCTTCTTCGTGTCGACGACTACAACGCCAACGGGCTGACCGGTGACGACTACGGGGACGGCCGATTTGCGGCCGTGGTGCGGCGCCAACTCGAGAGCCGCAAGTCGGATGTGGCGGCCGGCGGTTCATACGGCCTCGGAAAGGCCACGCTGTGGGCGACCAGCCGTCTGGGGCTCGTCCTCATGAACTCCACGCTGTCCGAACCGCACGAGGGACACACCCAGCGGCGGCTGATCGGACGACTCGATCTGCCCTGGCGGGAGGTGGACGGCAGGAGATTTGCCGGTCCCGCTTGGCTGGGCCGGCCGGATGCCGAGGCGGACAATGCAGAGGTGGTCCGCTCCTGGTGGGCTGACGAAGAGACGGTCGAGAACCTGCACCTCACCCGCGAGGACGATGATCCTGGCACATCTTTCTTGATCGTCGGAGCACATGATGTGGCCAGCCTCGCCGAGGCCGGGCAGGACCAAGAAGGCGACGTGGGCGACGACGAGGACAGCCTGGAGCGCATGCACCAGCGGTTGGTTCGCGCGCTCGGACGTAACTTCTGGGCCGCGATGACAGCGGGAGGCGACCGCCGACCATTGCTGGAGGCATCAGTGCGGACGCTGCGCAATGGCGTGGAATACCTTGAGGAGGAGCGGGTCGAGCCACACGTGCACCAACCCGCGCGCTCGCGTGCTCTTCAGGCCTTCCTGAGCGGCACCACGGTGGACCGCCTCACCGAGGCGGGCCAAGTAGCACTCATCACAGTGCCGTTGAAGGTACCCGAGAGGGACGGTCTCACTGGTACGGCCGGTGAGCATCGGGCAGTGCTCCTCGTCACCGAGGCCACCGACGCCGATGGCAAGATCAACCAGGTGACCGCGATGCGTGGCAATCGCATGACGGTCAAGACCAGCTGGGTTCCCGGCCTCCCTGTGGGGACCAACCCGTTCCAGGCAGTTCTGCTCGCGGGCCGGGCGGCGGGAGATGACGCGCCGTTCGCGGCTCAAGCCGAGGAGTTTCTACGCTCCTCCGAACCGCCGGAGCACAACAAATGGGGCCAGACCGAGGAGTTGAGGATGCGCTACTCGCCCTCGGCCCATCGGCGGATCGCAGCGTTGACAACTGAGACCAACAGGGCCGTGCACGAACTTGTGGCGATCCCCAAGGAGAAGAAGCCGAGCGGTACGAGCAAGGTGAGCAAGCGGCTCAAGATTTCGGGCAAGCCCACCAGCAAGGTCAGGGGGACGGTGGCGCCTCCGAAGCTGGACGATTTGGACGCCATGATCGACCCCTCCGGTGCGTGGCAGATCACTGCCGAGGTCAAGGTGTCGCCTGGGGGAGAGCCCTGGCGCATGAGCCCCGTCGCCAAGTTGGAGGTTCGCTCCGGCCCTCGTCCAGTGGTCAAGTGGGCCGAGCTCGTCGCAGTCAGTAACTGTGAGCTGACCGACGGCGTGCTGCATTTCGCTCCAGGGATCCGTCGTGCCGTCTTTCGCGGTGTCACCGATGTGTCCACACATCCGGTGCGGGCCGCGCTGACCGGTCTCGTTGTCGAACTCCAGGAGAGCAAGGGAGGCGCCGCGTGAGGGCCTACCCGTACCCCCGACTGACCGGCCCGGTGACGGCGCGAGTCACGGCCGTGCGGCTGCGCGGCCCCGGCGACTCCCGCGAGCAGTTGGATACCAAGGGATACTCGGTTGTCGAGCAGGTCGTGGCACTCGGCAGGGCCGAGCGCGACGACTGGCAGACTGCACGGCTCGCTCTGACGGCAACCATCCCAGCTCGTGAGATCGAGACGAAGGGCCACTGGTCCGACGTCGCGGTTGTCGCCGTTCTGACGGAGGGGGCCACCAACGCACGCACTGTTGCCCGGTTGGAACCCGGTGCGGAGGGCGGCAGGGATTGGACCGGGGAGATCGAACTCGACCGGGACGACCACCTGGACCGTGCGTCCCTCGCTGTGCACGTGGTGGCCACAGTCGGGGGGATAGCGGGGCGGATCATCGCCTCCACCGACCGGGAGTGGATGATCGACGTGGCGGCCGACGCCCCGCTCCGGGATCGCCAACTCGACGTCAGCACGGTCAGTTTCGCCCGCGGCACGGAGTGGTTGCGGAGTTTTCGGGACGCACCCTGGATCGTGGACACCTCGGGGCGGATGCCCACCGTCCGCCTGAACTCGGACTTCGAGGGCCTCGTAGCGCTCGTGGAAGGCCAGGGCTCGAAGGTGGAGAGCGTGGTCGGCGAGATCCTGCTGGCCCAGATGTGCGCCGATGTGTGGACCGCGGTCTTCCACACCGCCATCGGCGACCTGGAGATCGAGGACGACGGGACTCCGCTGTTCCCGCCCGACTGGCGAGGTGCGGTGCTCCGAGAGATGCTCCCGGACATCGTCCCCGGTCGGTCGGAAGAGGACGCTCTCCGAGAGGTACACATACGGCGTACAGGCGAGGGGAGTTGGACGGATCTGCAGCCGCGTATCCAGTACGCAGCCGCACGTCGCGCCGAGGTCCCCAAGGCGTTGGCCGCCACTGTCCGCGACATCGAACGACTCGACCAGGAGACCCACGCGTGACTTCCCGCCCCGAGCACTTGCCGGAACGGCTTGCCCTGATCTCCGATGTACAGGCCGCCGAGTACATCTCCACAGGACTGCTCGAGGGACGCGAGGACGTCCCCTCTATCGCGCTGAACAAGGTTGCCGAGCCGCTGCCGGGTGACGACGTGCGGCTGCGGCTGCACCGGGTCAGGGATCTGATCGACCACGCGCTGGACAGGTTCCGGGACGAGCGCCCCACGACCGCGGACGCTTGGCTGGCACCGCGCCTGCACGAGACCCTTCGGCTGACCCGTCGGGAAGCAGCCGAGAGGCGGCTTTGGACGTATCTGGCCCTTGGCGTGGCACCGGACTACGTCGTGTGGCGGCATCTGCCCGAACCGAAGGCGGACCGTTCGCACGGGCGCGTGGCCCGCGACAAGTTCGTCGGCCCGCACTACAAGCAGACGTTCGCCCGACTCTGGTGGGCGGCCGAACTCTTCCGCGACGGCTCGGACTACCGACCCGTCGTGATGGCCTGTGGCAACCAGGACATGCTCAACTCTGCTCTTCGGCTGGATGTCATCGACCATCGCCCTACCGCACTGGCTCTCGTCAGGCTGATGGAGCGGGGGATTGTGCGCACCGGTCGAGAGGTGAACGCCCTGACGCCCGCGGTCAACGCTGCTGCGGCGACCCTGATGTACGACGTCATCGCCCCGGACGTGGAACGTGACGGGGAGCCCCTGCGCGACTGGATCGCGGGTGCCGAATCATCCCTTCCATCGCCCAGGAACAATCTGCCCGAAGGTCCGGAGGAGGAGCGGGCTCCGGGGGAGGCGGTTGAGAAACTGGTCGGTCACTTCGAGGAACTGTTTGCGGACGCGCAGGTCAGAGGTCGGACTTCCGATGAGAGCGAGTGACCTTGTGTGACTCCGAAGGACATTGACTCTGATCACCGCACCCGAGGCGACGCAGTTCGTCCGTGGTGGCCCCGGATACGCTCGGCCAAGTACTCGCGGCTGTCAACTCCTCGGCCGAGGGGGCGTTCCCGCGCAATGCCCTGCCGAGCACATGCATTCCCAACCGTGGGGGTACGGCATTGCCGACCTGCTGGGCCTGGCCCTTTCCGGACCACGGGAAGTTGTGCGGGAAGGTCTGGAGAACTCCGGATTCCGGAACGGTGAAACGGTCGGATTGGCCAGCCTCGTATTCCGCGATGCCCTTGTAGATCTTGTTTCGAGAGATCTTCCCGGTGACCGTGAAGGCGGGCTCGGAGGACAGGCGCCTGCCTCGGTTCTTCGGGTCCCCTCCGGAGCCGTAGTTCGACACGACGAAGAACTTCATCTCGCCTCCCGTCCGGAGCCGGGACACATCGACGGGGGAGTCCTTCAGCTTGCTCGCCGCGTCGAGGGCCTCTGCCATGGAGACCCAGCGCGGCTTGGTCCTGAGAACCGGGGAATCGGTCGGGAGCATCTCCGCATGAGCGGCGTTGCGTTTCCCCCGATGCAGATCGAAGGGCAGGTGAGTCGCTTCGAGTGGTTCGATGGCCCCATGTCCCGGGAGCCGAGCGACGAGTACGGCGCGTGTGCGCGTCTGCGGCACCCCGAACTGCTCGGTCTTCAACTCCCAGCATTCCGCTTCGTACTTGATGCCTTCCAGTCGTCCTTCGCCGCCGCGCAGAAGCTTCGCGTAGACCTCCCAGAGGGGCAGGACCGCAGGTACCTGCTCCAGAACGATCACCATGTACGGGTCGCGGCCCTCTGTTTCGATCGCTTTGATGAGCCAGCGGAGGGGTTCCAGGACTAAGGCGGTGCGTGAGTCGCCGAGGGCGTGCAGGTCCTCGTCGATCTTGGCTTCGTCCTCCCCATCCACAAGGCGGTGGATGAAGTCCTTCACCGTCTCCAGCGCTCGCCGTCCCGCACCGTTACCCGCGACGGAGAAGGACTGACAGGGTGGCCCTCCGGCGAGCACGTCGACCGATTTCGGGATCTCGTCGAAGCGGGTTTCGCGCATGACGCTCACGTCGGCGTGAATCGTCGGCAGCCCCGCGGCGTAGCGCGTCTCGCACGCGTCCCGGTCCCACTCGATCCCGATGCTCTTGAAGCCCAGGAAGTGCGCTGCCACATCGAGTCCACCAGGGCCTGCGAAGAGGTCCAAGATGCGGACACCATCGCGATGGTGAACTTGTGTTTCTGGGCTGTTCATGGGGCTGAAGTGTAGCCGGCGACGGGGGCTGCGGGCGCCCCCAGTGCGGCTCGAATCGCGAGACCGAGCGCCCTGCCCACCGGCGGCGGTGAGGCGTGCCCTATCTGACGATAGCGGGCCGTCTTCTTCCCGGCGAATCTCCAATCGGACTGGAAACCCTGCAGGAGCGCGGCCTGGTCCGTCGTGATCCTGACCATGCCGTGGCGTCCCGTCTCAGGGGCCCAGACGAAGTCCGGGCCGGGAACGTCGTCGGCCACAGTGCCGCCATCGACTCCCATCCGGGCCCAGGCCTTCCTCGTCCCCGTCGGTCCTAGATCCGCGCCTCCCCTCCTGTCCGACCCACCCACCAGGGTCGGGGCCACGCTGAGAGCCTGGGCCGCCCAACGGTCTGCGTCGCGCCAACCGCCCATGGCCATGGACCGGCGTAGAGCTCGACCGACGGAACGGTGCTCGCGCACTGTCGGCTCCGGTGGACGGAACGCGTCGAAGTACTGCTTCTTGAGCGCGACGAGCACCCCTTGCTTCCGCTCCTGTGGCACCCCGAAGTCGGCTGCGTTCAGGATGAACCACTGGAACCGATAGCCGAGATGATCGAGTTCCTTGCGGATGAAGTCGCGTATCGGCTCGAAGTCGGGCGCGCCCACCAGCCTCGGCACGTTCTCGATGAGCAGGGCCTGCGGCTGGACGGCGTGCGCCAGATAGGCGGTTGCCTCCAGCAAACGCAGCTCGGCCTCGGTCTCAGTCCGCGCGACGGCCGCAATGGACTTCACGCGGGGCAGACCGGCCGACAGCAGATCGACGTCGTAGATCTCCTGATGCCGAGAAGGGGAGAATTCCAGCAGATCCGTTTCCAGAACCTGCCACGCCGGTCGGTTCATGCGCAGTGTGTCGCAGGCCACCGGCTTCTTGTCCAAGAGCAGTACGGGTTCGAAGCCGGCATGCTCCAGCCCCAAGGCCAGTCCACCCGCCCCCGCACAGACATCGACGAATCGCAGCTCGCTCATCGGCCCCCCTTTACCCGTCGTTTCCGTCTGCCGGCCTTCTCCCGGTCGACAGCTGCGGCCACCTGACGCATAACGGCATCTGGTGACTCGTGTTCCCAGAAGCGCAGGACCGTCCACCCTTCGGCCAGCAGCTGCGCGTTCGTCTCCTGGTCCCGCTCGATGTTGCGATCGAGCTTCTGGCGCCACCATTCCGCGTTCGCCTTGGGACTGGTGGCGTGCTCCGGGCAGCCGTGCCAGAAGCAGCCGTCGATCAGGACGGCCAACCTGGCACCCGTGAACGCGATGTCGATCTTCCGCCTGCGCATGCCCGGCACCGGATAGTGGATCCGGTAGCGGTATCCGGAGGCGTGGAGGAGCTGCCTCACCGCCAGTTCGACACCGGTGTCCCGGTTGGTCTGCCGGCTCATGCGGGCCGAGACCTCGGGACTGGATGGGTGTGCTGCGCGCATGGCCCCAGTGTCCTACTTCCCGGCGTCCTTCGGTCCGCGATCGCGGAGTCACGCCGAGTGGTGTCCCGGGTGTTGAGACGGTGCGGGCTACTCCACGTCCCTCACCGGCCGCTCAACCGGGACCCGTCAAGCCGGAAGCCCCTCGCCCTCGGCGATTTCCGCTTCGAAGTGGATCTGTGCGCGATCAAGTGCCTCATCCGCGTCGCACCCGTGCGCTCTGAGCCAGTGAAGGAGGTCGGCGATCATATCGATCGCCGCTTCCTCCACGATGGCCACGGTCAGAGTGTGTGGCCCTTACCGACTGCGAACCCTCTTCAGGGTGTCTTGAGGTTCGGAGTGATCGAGGAACACTGGCGACGAAGTCAGTACGACACCGGGTTCAACGGTCATCAGAACGAGGAAGCCCTCCTGCCCATCGCCCGCAAGTCGAATGCGCAGCAGCGAGACGCCCAACAGCTGAACTCGATCTTCCGAGAGCTGGCTGCCTTGGGCTGCCCTCAGAGCGTCGTGTAGCGCCTCGAACCAGTCCCCGTTCCTGCTGGGCCGTCCCGATGGCTTCTTCATCGTGCGGTCCGACACGGCAGGCCTTCGATACCTGAGATCTGCGTCTCGAAGCGCGTTTGAGCATGGTCCAAGATCTCGTCTGCGTCGCAGCCGTGCGCCCGAAGCCAGTGCAGAAAGTCTGAGATGACCCCGATAACTGCTTCCTCGGCCACAGCCGCGCTCAGCCTGCTGAAGCTCGCCTCACGGTGAGGCTTCGCGGCCAGGTAGAGGTCGAGCAGTGCCTCGGCCCGTGACACGCCAGGAGTTCCTACGTGGCCGTTCGACGCGGTGAGCCCTGTTGTCAGCTCGCACCAGGTCACTTTCCGATCGGCGTGGAGCTGCACGCCCCAGCGGTCGGCGAGGGCATCGACGAGAGACATGCCCCGCCCCGCCTCGGAGTCGGAAGCCGCTTCGACGAGCGTGGGGAGTGCGCGAGTGTCGGGGTCGTGAACCTCGATGCGCAAGAGCGTGCCGTTCATGGAGACCGCGAGCGTGGCCGGGGTTCCGGGGCCGACGTGGGTGATGACGTTGGACACGAGTTCACTCACGCAGAGTTGAGCCGCGTCGGTTACGTCGTGCAGACCCCAGAGCCCCAGGTGCAGCCGCATGATGCGCCGCAGGGCGGCCACTTCCTCGGGCTCAGCCGTGAAGGCCAGGTCCCACGGCTTTCGTGACATACACGCTTCCTGGATCACGAGGACCCCTCTCGTCGCATGTCGACTCCACCGACCCCAGTTGATCAGCGGAGCGTTACACGTACTCGCAGTGAGTTGCGTCATCGGCAAGAATGGCGTGCACTCATCCCGTCATGCAATGTGCACGACGGGATTCCCACTTCCGAGTGATTGGCAAGCGCGCCCCTTGGCGCGAGACTGAACGCCCGCTAGCTGAAAGAAGGTTCGGATGGCCGGTTCACCGACGGCACGCCGTCGTCGTCTCTCGGTCGAGCTGAAGAAGCTCCGTGAGAAGGGCGGGTTCACCTGCGCTCAGGTCGGTGAGGCGCTGGACTGGAGCGGCTCCAAGGTCAACCGCATGGAGACGGGCAGCGGGAGAGTTCAGCCGTCCGACATCGATGCCCTGTGCCGGTTCTACGACACCGGTGACGAGTTGCGCGAGTTCCTCAAGTCACTGGCCCGGCAGGCCAAGACACGCGGCTGGTGGCAGGTGCACGGTGCCGGGGTCCCCAAGTGGTTCAACATCTACATCGGCCTGGAGCAGGACGCCTCGGCGTTCCGCCAGTACCAGTGCGAGCTGATTCCCGGCCTCATGCAGACGGCCGCATACGCGAGCGAGCTCCACAAGACCGGTGGGCACATGTCTCCTGAGGACATCGACCGAGCCGTACGTGTACGTATGGAGCGTCAGACCATGCTGACTCAGCCTGACGCCCCCGACGCCTGGTTCGTCGTGAACGAAGGCGCTCTGCGCAACGTCATTGGGGACCGGGCATCAATGCGTGAGCAGCTTGAACGCGTCTTGGACTCCGCCGAGTTGCCGAGCGTTACCTTGCAGGTGCTGCCCTTCGACGCGGGCACCTATCCGGCCACGGGCTCTTTCACCATGCTCGGCTTCCCCGATCAGGAAGACCCGGACATCGTGTATCGGGACGGCATCACGGATGCCGTCTACCTCGAAGGCGAGCACCATGTCCGTGAGTACACGAGGGCCTTCGACGGTCTGAGGGCCGCCGCCCTGAGTCCTCAACGATCCGGTCAACTGATTAAGTCTGTCCTGAAGGAATACGCAAAATGAACATGGCAGAGGCGGGCAGCGACGGCAGCACGTCGTGGTTCACGTCGTCGTACAGCAACGGAGCGGGCGGCGAATGCGTCGAGTGCTCGCGTACGGAGGATGGTGCCCTCGTTCGTGACTCGAAGAGTGTTGGAAGGCAGGTGATCGTCGTCCACGGCCAGGCCTGGCAGACCTTTGTCCAGGCTTTGACGCGAGGGGCGTTGAAATGACCTGAAGGGAGCGCACTCCCTGATACAGCACCGTGGCTGGTTCTCCGAGGCGCTGTTGAGATCGTGTCCCCCTCCGCAGATGATGTTCAGGAGCGTTGGTGACTCGATGCCGGTGATCGGTAGCGGCAGAGCGGGGGCATGGAGTGCTGCGGCGGCATAACGGCGCACTGACGGATACGTCATGAGGAACCGTCTGCAGCTGTTGCTCCAGGCCATGCTGGTGCTCGTCGCAAGTCTGCTGGGGATCGTCACCAACTACGCCACCAGCGAGAACGACGCGCCGTGGCTGCTGCATCTGCTCCAGCAGCTTGCGATCCCGGCAATCGGGCTGCTGATCATCACGATGGTGGTGATGCAGGTCGTCGTTCACCGGCTGGAGAACCCCGCACCCCCGCCGACGGACTGGCCCCGCGACCGGGTTCCGTACCCCGGACTGGACGCCTTCGTGGAGGACGAGGCCGCGGTCTTCTTCGGCAGGGAAGCCCAGACCGAGGATCTGACGCGTCGGCTGCACGAAACGCAGGACAGGCCCGCCGACAGGTTCCTCGTGCTCGTCGGGGCCTCGGGGAGCGGGAAGTCGTCCCTTGTGAGAGCTGGGGTGATGCCACGGCTGCGCGGCCGACGGTGGTCCGTCCTCCCCGCCTTCTCACCAGGCCCCAATCCCCTCGCGGCCTTGGCCTCCGCCATCTCCACAGCCGGTGGGGAGAGGGAACCGGTGAGTGCAGTCTTACGGCGACTTCGGCAGGACCCCGCCTCCCTGCTCTCGGAGTTGTCCCGGCTCCGGGGAAGCAGGTTCCGTCATCTGCTCGTCGTGGTCGATCAGTTCGAAGAGGTCGTCACTCTCGCCGGCGAGCGGGAGCGTGCCCAGTTTCTCGACGCCCTCCATTCGTGCGTGACACAGGATTCGAGGGTCCGGGTGCTCGCCACGCTGCGTGTGGAGTTTCTGGGACAACTCCTCGGCACGGGCTACGCCGACCTCTTCCAGCATCCGGTCGCCATCGGCGCACTCGGCAGGAGCCAGCTCGCCCAGGTGGTGGAGCAGCCCGGTGCGCTTGTCGGCCTGTCTTTCGCGCCTGGCGTCGTGGAGGCCATCGTCAACGATGTGGGCACGGATGACGCGTTGCCGCTGCTGGCGTATCTGTTGCAGGAGCTGTACTTCGCCTCCGGCCCCGGCGAGACCGTCTCGGAGGAGCTCTACCGCAGTCTCGGCGGAGTGGCCGGCGCCCTCGCCCGGCAGGCCGACCACACCGTGGCCGACCTCGGCCGCGGAGACGACGGCATCGGCTTCGTGCTGAAGGTGCTGCTCGGATTCGTCACCGTCCAAGGTCAGGAAGTAGCTCGGCGTCGCGTTCACCTCGCCGAACTGACGGCACAGGAACGACGTGTCGTGGACGCCTTTGTCGATGCGCGCCTGCTGATGTCCGACGTACACGCAGGTCAAGAACCGTATGCCCAGGTGACGCACGAGGCGCTGTTCCGCCAGTGGGCCCCCTTGCGGCAGGAGGTCGAGGCGCGCACCGAGCAACTGCGCCAGCGCGCGGAACTGGAACGATGGGCGGAGGACTGGGAACGATCCGGTCGCAGCTCCGACTACCTGCTCACCGGCGAGCGGCTCACCCTGGCCCAGCGATGGATGCACGCGCTCCAGGAGACCGGGCAGGCCTCGGAGACCGCACAGTCGTTCGTCGAATCCTCACAGCGGCGTGATCTTGCCTTCCTGCGCCGTGTCTCGGACGCCATCGGGCAGTACGCGCTCGGCGCCGCGGAACAGCAGCCGGAGCAGTCCCTCCTGCTGACTTTGGCCGCGCTCGGCGAATGCTTCCCCACACCGACCGCTCAACGGGGCTTGATGACGGCTCTGGCGTCCAGTCACCTCCGTACTCAGCTCGACGGGCACACCGACACCGTCCGGCACATCGCCTGGTCACCGGATGGCCTCCTCCTGGCCACCGCGTCGAGAGACGGCACAGCCCGCGTCTTCGATGCGAGGTCAGGCCGCTCGCTGCGTGTCCTTCCGTCCGGCGGCACGATGGTTGAGGGCGTGGCCTGGTCGCCGGACTCGACCTGCATCGCCGCTGTGGGCCGCGATCATGTCGTACGGATCTGGGACGCCGCATCCGGCGAGCCGCTCCGGATGCTTACCGGCGCCACCGACATCGGGCGACAGACCGCCTGGTCACCGGACGGACGCTGGATCGCCGCTACGTCACGCGACAAGGCGGTGCGCGTGTGGGACGCCGGGACCGGTGATCTCGTCCACGAGTTGCGGGGGCACGGCGACGACGTGTGGGGTCTGGCATGGGCTCCGGACAGCAGCCGTCTGGCCTCCGCCTCGCATGACCAGACCGCCCTCGTGTGGGACCGGGCCACCGGCGCCCCGGTGACCACGCTGCGCGGCCACTCCGACTTCGTGGAGGGCATCGCATGGTCTCCGGACGGACGCCTCATCGCCACCGGCTCCGGTGACCACACGGTACGGATCTCCGACGCCCAGAGCGGCGAACTGCGGCTGCTGATACGTGGCCACACGGACTATGTCTGGAATCTTGCCTGGTCGCCCGACGGACGGATGCTCGCCTCAGCCTCCTCCGACCGGACCGTACGGATCGTCGAAGCACACGATGCGAAGGTCACCGCCGTCCTGCGCGGACACTCCGACACGGTCTGGGGCGTGACCTGGTCCCCGTCAGGAGAGCAGCTCGCCACCAGCTCCACAGATGGCACAGGGCGGGTATGGGATCTGCGGCCACGCGGTGCCGAGAGCGTGCTGCTCGACGGGCACCGTCAGCCCGTGAACCAGGCGGCCTGGTCTCACGGCGACACATGCATCGCCACCGCGTCGGACGACGGAACGGTCCGAGTCTGGGACGCCACCACCGGAGCCACCTCCGGCCACGTGCTCGAACAGACGGACCGTGTATGGAGCGCCGCGTGGTCACCGCTCGACGATCACCTGGCCATCAGCACCAACGACGGTCTCTTCCGCATCCTCGACCCGGGCCGGGACAACACGTTCGACCACAGGGGAGCTGTGGTCGAGTGCGTCGCATGGTCCCCCAACGGCGACCACATCGCCACCGGGGACCACGACGGCACAGTGAGGGTGTGGTCGGCCCAAGAGCGGGTAGTGCTCACCTCTCTGACGGGACATCAGGACTGGATCAGCCGCATCGCCTGGTCGTCCAGCGGCCGCTTCCTGGCCAGCGCCTCGGACGACCGTACCTGTCGGCTCTGGGACGTCGTGCAATGCCGACAGCTCACCGTGCTGCGCGGCCATGACAACTACGTCGACGACGTGGCCTGGTCCCCCGACGAAGAGCGCGTCGCCACCGCCTCCGGAGACTGGACGGCGGCCGTCTGGGACACCGCCACCGGCCGCCGCATCGAGATCCTCAAGGGCCACGAGGGTCGTGTCCGCGCCATCGCCTGGTCCCCGGATGGCCGGCTCATCGCCACCGGGTCCGACGACCGCACCGTACGTATCTGGTCGTCTGCCACCTTCGAGGAGATGAGCATCGTCGGGGTGCATCAGGACAAGGTGACTTCGGTCGCCTGGTCCCAGGACAGCGCACGCCTGCTTACGGCGTCCTCCGACGGCACCGCCCGCATATGGCCCGCCGCCCCCGACTTCGACCGCCTGGAAGCGGAAGCGCGCAGCCGGGTCTCCCGCGTTCTCAGCGACGACGAGCGGCGGCACCACATGCTGCCGCTGGACCCGTGATCACATCTGCGGGTGGACCGTCTCGACCGTGCGGTCGTCGGTGTGGACCAGGTACTCGTCCGGGGCGAGGTTCATCGCCTTGCGCTCCGGCGAGGACCAGTAGAGCGCGTTGCGTTCGGCGAACGTCTCCGGGCCGTCGTAGGAGATGAGCCACACGAACTGGTTGCGCTCGCGGTCCACCCAGGCGCCATCAATGGTGAAGCCCAACTCCAGGCGCAGCGGCACGATTTCCGTACGCCATCTCTGCACCCACTCGTCGAGCATCCCTTCCCGGACGGTGTAGGTGCGCAGCTGAGCGGACTTGGGCATGCGGGTGCCTCCTGAGGCGTAGTTCTCCGACCGCAGGCTACGCACCGGAGGGCGGACAGCGATAGGAGGCGAGATCGCTCCGCGCCGGGCGGGACGTCCCAGACAAGAACGGTCCCTTCTCAAGGCTGGAACGGCGCCGTGTGGAAGGGCGCCGAAAGGAGGACTACTGCAGCGCCTCTGACAGCTCCGCCTCATCCTCCCGTCGTCACGCAACGCAACCGCCACGTTGCCGAGAAGACTCTGTTCTTGATCTTGTGGAGTGGTCGCTTCAGACACGCCTGATTCGCGGTACTGCCGTACGTAGACGTCGCTCTACGCGAGCGACCTGTGCACTGCATTGACCAGCGACATCGCACGCAGATCGTCAGGGCCCCCGATGATGTGGTTCATCACGTAGCCGAAGGCGATGCCGTGCTCCGGGTCAGCGAAACCGAGTGAGCCGCCTCGGCCGGTGTGGCCGAAGGAGTTCGGCCCGGTCATGGGGTTGGTGTCGGTGGGCAGCATGTAGCCGGAGCTGAATCGGCTCGGCACCACCATCACCTGGTCCGCTCCGCTGGCCTGCTCCTTGGTTGCCGATGTGAGGATTTCCGGGGTGAGCAGGCGTACGCCGTCCACCTCGCCGGTGAGAGCGGCGTACATACGCGCCAGTCCGCGTGCGGTGCCGATGCCGTTGGAGGCCGGGAGTTCCGCGGCCTGCACCTCGGGCGAGTTGAAGTCGATCTCGGTCGGGTCGGTGACCGCGAAAGCCCTGTTGCTGAACGAGTTCGGGTCGCGCCAGGCGGCGACCAGTTCGCGGAGTTCCTCGGGGATCGACTCCGGCGGTGCGGTGGTGAAATCGACCTCAGGCTGCTGGTACACCATGCGACTTACCCGGGCGCGTTCGCCCGCGGGCAATCCGATGAAGAAGTCCAGTCCCAGGGGGCCGGCGATCTCGTCGGCGAAGAAGCGGCCCGGCGTGCGGCCGGACACCCGGCGGATCACCTCGCCGACCAACCAGCCCCAAGTCCGGCCGTGATATCCGTGTGTGGTGCCCGGAGTCCATAGGGGACGTTGAGCGGCCAGTGCGGCCACCATCGGCTGCCAGGCCAGTGCCTCGGCCAGCGGCACCGGTTGGTCCAGTGCGACCATCCCGGCCTGGTGGGACAACAGCCAGCGCACCGGGATCTCCGCCTTGCCATTCGCGGCGAACTCCGGCCAGTACTTGGCCACCGGCGCGTCCAAGTCCAGCAAACCTCGCTGGGCCAGCAGATGCGCCACGGTCGCGGTCGCTCCCTTGGTCGCCGAGTAGACCAGTTGCAGTGTGTCCCGCGCCCATGGACGACCAGTGTCGGGGTCGGCTGTCCCACCCCACAGGTCCACCACCGATCGGCCATGCCGGTACACGCACACAGCCGCGCCGATGTCGTCGTGCTGGGCGAAGTTGGCCGCGAACGCCTCGCGCACCGGCTCGAACCCGGCCGCGACCTCACCATTGATCATCGTCATGCCGACCATCCTGGCACTTTGGCCGCCTGCACCGAGGACGGTCTCTCTCGGCGCACGCGACGCCGTATCGATCAGGCCGCGTCGGGCAGCGCCTGAAGACGCTCGCGGAAGTCACGGACGGCCGGAACGGACTTGTGCGGTTGGAGCTGCCCGGAGAACTCCTTCAGGCGGTCCAGAGCCCGAACAGAGCTGACCTTGTCTTCGAGGAGCTCGGCACCGTAGTTCGCAGCGTCGAGCGCCCCCTCCAGGTCGTTACCGGAGAGACGGGCCTCAGCCAGACGGCTGGACCGCACGGCCTTGTCCCGAGGGGCGGCCTTCTTGACGGAAGTCTCCAGCGAACTCGTCGCGCGCTCCACCTGGCCCGAGCGCAACAGGACCTTGCCCTCGGTCGACTTCAGTTGCGCTTCGCCGAACCAGTCGAGCCAGTCCGGGTTTTCCTCCACCGTGTGGCGCTCCCAGAGGGAAGCGGCACGGTTCAGCGCCGTACCGGCCCTCTGGTGATCTCCATCGCGGGACAGGGCTTCGGCCTTGTGCAGGTAGAGGAAGGACTGGGTGTAGGGCGACAGCGTTCGGGGAGCGTTGTCGATGGCGGTCGAGATGAGATCAACCCGCTCGGCGGTCCGTCCGGCCTCGGAGACGTGGACTCCCATCTCCGCCAGGACGAAGGCCCCGAAGGCGTCGTCTCCAGCCGTGCGGGCGCCGCGCATGGCCCCGATGTAGTACCGCTGTCCTGCGGACCGCAGCCCTGCGTCGTAGGCCATCCAGCCGGTCAGATGCGACACGCGGGCCGCCAGTGCGTACAGGCGGATGCGGATCTTGTCCGTGTACCGGCCGGCGCTCAGGAGGCTGGTGATCAGGGCGAGATCACCGCGCGCCTGCTCCAAGAGCCGGGCGCCCCCGAGTTGGTCGTCGAGCGTGCGGAGAGTGCTGATGCGCTGCTCGATCGTCGAGACCATCGTGTCGGTGACTCGATCTCCGTTGAGGGCGGAGGCGAAAGCAGACGGCGCCTCGGCCCAGCTCGCAGCAAGCCCCGTCAGGGCGGCGCCGGTGATGGTGAGAAACCCCCGACGGTCCATGCGGCCACTCCCAACCAGATCAGCCAGTGCCTCAACGGTACCGGCCTCTGTCCAGGGAGCCGTGAGCCCGGTGACTTCCCATACGGGGAGCCACCGCGGCCATCCTTCCGCTTGAACCTGTTCATACGGAACGCGTAGCAGGTAGGCGAGGACGCGCTGAGCGTCGGCGTCCGGCTCCTGCCCCTGCTCCCACTTCCACACGGTTGTGCGATTGGTTGCCAGGGGGATGCCCAGTTCCTTCCCCCGCGACTGCATGAGCCGGGCGAGCTCGGCCTTCCCCCATCCGCTCGACTGGCGGACGAACGTCAGTGGGTGCATTGCTAACGACTCACCAGTCACGTCATGCCTCCCGTCAACCCCGTTCGGTGATGGGGACATTACCCACGCTGACGTGCACATGAGAGCCCTCGGCGTCGAGAGAAACCCCCTAGAAACGTTCC
Organism: Streptomyces sp. NPDC002845; assembly: GCF_053591955.1. Taxonomy (NCBI): domain Bacteria; kingdom Bacillati; phylum Actinomycetota; class Actinomycetes; order Kitasatosporales; family Streptomycetaceae; genus Streptomyces; species Streptomyces sp. NPDC002845. The sequence goes on from NZ_JBSFUU010000032.1 coordinate 106,796, forward strand.
TGCCCGGTCGCCAGATGGCTTCACTGATCACCAGCCGCTCAGCTGTCGACCTTGAGATGGGAGCACACCCATGCCCCGCACGAGCACGACCTTCGGCAACAGCCACCTGGTGATCGAGACCAGCACGCCCCAGTCCGATGGCACAACCATCGTCGAACGCAAGGGACTTGGACACCCCGACACCCTCGCCGACCACCTCGCCGAACGGCTGTCACGGGCGTACAGCCGGTACACCGTGGAACTGTTCGGCGCCGTGTTGCACCACAACTTCGACAAGCTCGCCCTCCTGGGTGGGGCGAGCGAAGTCCGCTACGGCAGCGGCAGGATGACGGCCCCGGTGCGGGTCTTGGTTAACGGACGGGCCGCCCCGGTCTGCGGCGGAGAGCGAATACCCGTCCTGGAGATCGTCGAGGCGGAGGTCCGGGAGTTCTTTGCCGAGCGCCTTCCGGAGGTCTTGGGCCACCTCGACATCTCGTTCAACATCACGAGCAATTCGAGCCCCGGCGCCGTGCTGACCGGCGACGCGGTTCCGGACCGGACCCGTTGGTTCAACCCCCGGTCCGTCGACGACCTCCGGGAGTGCCGAGTGCGGTGCTCGAACGACACGTCACTCGGTACGGGCTGGGCGCCCGAGAACCCCTTCGAGTCGTTCGTGCGCGAGTTGGTGAACCACTTCTCCGGACAGAGCGACTTCACCCAGTCCCACGCCTGGTGCGGCTCGGACGTCAAGCTCATGGGCTACTGGGACGGGGAGAGCACCGACATCGTGCTGTGCGTGCCGCAGAAGTCGCGGTACGTCAGCAGCCGAGCGGACTACATCCGCAACACCGAGACCGTCCTCGCCGAGTGTCACCGGCTCGCCGGCCTGCGGTTGCCCGGTGCCGAGGCCAGATTCCGGCTCAACGCCCGCGACATGCCGGAGAAGGACGAGCTCTACCTGACCTACACAGGCAGCTCGATCGAGTCGGGTGACGAAGGAGTCGTGGGCCGGGGCAACCGCGTCAACGGTCTCATCACCCCGCTGCGCCCGATGAACCTGGAGGGTGCCAACGGGAAGAACCCCGTCTACCACGTCGGCAAGCTCTACAACATCGCTGCACAGCGACTCGCGGACCGTCTGCACGAGACGACCGACGGGCACGCGGAGGTCCACCTCGTCAGCGTCACGGGGCAGCGGCTCGACCAGCCCTGGCGCATCCTGGTCCGGCTGTCCTCGCCGGACGCGGAGGCCGACAAGGTTCAGGCGCTCGTCGCCGAGGCCCTCGGCGGGTTCCCGGCGCTCACGGACGAGTTGGTCTCGGACGGGATCGTGCTGAGCTGATGACCGCGCAGACGCTCGGAGAGGTGCCGCCGGGTTGTCGGCGGCGCCTGCTCGACCACTACGGCCCGTCGGCGGAGTCATGGCTTCGGGCCCCGCCCCGTTGCTCCTGGCTGAGGCGGCGGAGCGCTGGAAGCTCTCGCTGAAGGGCTACCACGACGCGGGACACGCCTCTGCCGTCGCGCTGGCCACCACGCTCGACGGGACTCCGGTGATCCTCAAGGCATGGTTCGAGCGGGTCCGCTACCGCCACGAGATCGCCGCGCTGACCGTGTGGGCCGGTGGCCCGACCACAGATGTCATCGACGCGGCGGACGACCTGTCGGTGGCAGCCCTGGAGCTGGTAGGCGGTCGGCCCGGCGGCGCCGAACCTGTCGGGCGCGAGAGGCAGATGGTGGCCGCTGCGATACAGGGGCTCCATTCCCTCGGACGACGGAGAACGACGCCGGACGTGCCGAGCTTGGCGCACTTCCGCCAGGAGGTGGTTGTGCCTCGTATCCGTCAGCGGCTGCAGAGTCTTGATCTTGGCTCCTGGAGGGCGCTCGTGGACGAAGCGTGCGAGGGTCTCCCCGCCCTGCGGGAAGACCCCAACCGGGCGACGGTCCTCCACGCCGACCTGTACCGCGAGAACGTGATCTTCGACGGCGGAGGACACCCGCGCCTGATCGATCCGCATCCCTTGGTGGGAGACGCGGCGTTCGACTGGGCCTTCTGGACGGTGTATTTCGACCTTGAGAGAGAAGTGGCCGACCGCTTGGTCACAGCTACTCGGATCTCCCGCATCCCCGTCCCGGAGATCACGCCATGGTGCAGGGCACTCGCTGTCGACGGATTCCTCTACTACTGGGAGATCGGCGACCCGGCGCTGCCGAAGATCGCGAAGGTGCTGTCCTCGTTCATGGCTTCCGATCCGGAGGCCGGGCGATGACGACGACGTACATCCTCCGACACAGTCAAACCGACTTCAGCGAGCAGTACCTCGTCAACGGAGATCCTGCCCGCGCCATCCGGCTCAACGACGAGGGCGTGCGCTCGTGCCGGCTGCCGTGGGCCGTGCTCCCATTCCACGTGCGCACGTGGTTGGCGAGTGAGCTCCCGCGAGCCCAGCAGACGGCTTCCCTGCTGATGGGAGTGCCAGCTCCGGAGCTGATCACGGACGCCCGGCTCAACGAACTGGACTACGGAGAGTTCGAAGGCGGCCCGTTCCTGGCGTACGGCTCATGGCTGGACCAGCGTGGCGGGGCACAGCGTCCGCCGGGCGCGTGCGAGTCCCAGAGAGAAGGCATCCTGAGGATGATCAACGGAGTGCACGCGGCCCTGGAGCACTCAGGACCCCGGGTCCTCGTCTGTCACGGCTTGCTGGTGTCGGTTCTGATCTGGCACCGGGACCGCTCCCTGGACGAGGTCATGCCGTTGTTCCTCCCGGAGGCCCCCTACGTTGAGCCGCTCGCCGTCGGCGATGAGGTCTTGCGCGACTGGATCGCGGCCCTTCTGACCGACCTCGACAGGGAGGAACCACAAGATCCAGATGCGCATGGCAGTGTCGCGAAATTGCGGATCGATGGCAGTTCGGCGGTTGCTACTGATCTTTAATGCGTGAGGTAGCAAGGTCACGTTTGGGTCGGACCAATGGTCAGGCCGGTCTCGGTGAGGCAGCCGTCGACGAGGTGCGG
>NZ_JBSFUU010000033.1:0-104332 GCF_053591955.1 Streptomyces sp. NPDC002845
CCTGGCGCCGCCGGCACCAAGCCATCGCGACAGCCTGCCACCAGCAACGACACCGCCATCACGACCAGCTGTGATCAAGAACTACAGCTGCCGTGGCTGATCCCCGTGGAGTCGAGTAAGGGCACCGCAGACCGGAACGAGGAGTTCACCGTGGCCCGGACCGGAAACGTGACCGTGACTTTCACAATGCTGAACGTCGGCGGTAACTCCTCCTTTCCCGAAGAACTGATTGACAAGCAGGTAGAGCGGCTGCGCGATGCGCAAAGCCGGTGACGTTCTCTCGTGGACGTCACTGTGGCAACGCGCTGGGGCGCTCCTGTCACAGAGTCAGCGGTATGGCGGCATTCGTGTGTTCTCGGACAGGCCCAGGGCCTGCGACAGCGCCATGATCCCGGCCATGCTCACGCCGACGTCGAGGACCGCCGTCAGCAGCGTCAGCCCTGCCACGGCCAGCGACCCGACGCGCCGGTGTCCTTCTCCGCCGGACAACCGGCGTACCCTGTCGGCGCCTACCTCGTGCAGCTCGCCCACGAGTCCGTCGCCACACACTCATGCGCGAGCGCGCCGACCTGTCGGTGAAGGCTCGTCCCGGACCTCAGGCCGTGGGCAGCGGAAGAGCCACCCGCCGCCCCAGCCCGAACTCCTCCGCCTCGTCGTCACTGACGACCGCGAAGGCTTCCCGGGGAACTCCGGGCAGGGCGGCCACCCGGGACGCCACCGCCAGAAGCTCCTCCTCACCGGCTCCGGTGACGAAGAAGACATATGTGTCCTCGTGCTCCTCCCCGTCATCGAAGACCTCTGCGTCGCCTTGGTCTTCGAGGTCGGCGAGGAAGTCCTCGACCTCGTCGATCCAGGGGTACGGGGAGGCGCCGTCCGGCAGGTTCGGAGCCGGTGTCAAGGGCACGTGAATCTCAACAACCATGGTGGGCATGAGGCATATCCTGCCCTGGGCGCATCAACCCGCAGCCACCGGCTCCGTTGGGCCGTAGCAGGCGACGGCCTCTCCCGTGATCAGCGCCCAGTAGCGGTCCCCGTATGACCAGTGCCACCACTCCGTGGGGTAGTTCACCAGCCCCGCGGCCGTGAGCGCGGCACTCAGCAGCTGCCGGTTGGCGCGAGCCGTCTCGCTGATGTCGGCGGCATCGGTGTAGCAGGCGCCCTCGCTCTCCTCCGGGGTCGCGTTCATGCGCGTACCCATGTCCAGTTCGCGCCCGGAGGCGTCGGCCAGGGTGAGGTCGACGGCCGCGCCGGCGCTGTGCGGGGCGATGTCGGGCGGTGACACGTAGCAGCTCGCGGCCGAGTGGATCTGCTAGTCGGACCAGGCGGGACGATCGGCCCGCCGCCGGTTCGCGTACTTCTCGAAGTACTCCCGCTGCAACGAGGGCGGGCGGTACCCCTCGACATACAGCAGCCGCAAGCCCTGCGGAAGCATCGCCTGCGCCTTGAGCAGCGGCGCCACACCTTTCCGGAGATGGCCGAAGTCGCCTGCTGGATCCTGTTTGCGCGCATCGACCAGTAACGAGCCGCCGCAGCGCACATACACGAGAGGTTCACCGCACTCCGCAACGGGAATCGCGGCGACTTTCGGATCCGACATCAAGACGGCCTCGCTCATGACGCGATCATCCCATCGTGCTCAGGCGGTCAGATCCCGCGGCAAGGAGGTGGACCAGGCAGTCGGCGGGGTCACGCTGACATGCGGGTCGACGTGGTCCCGGGATGACGGGCGGCGTGGTGGCGGGGCTGCCGAACCCGGGGCCGACTCCTAGCGATTGAGGTCGAGAAAGGGCACGCCCCTGCCGTCGTAGGCCTTCGGAGCGACCGTGGCGACAAGGGCGTCCGCTCCCCACTCGGGGAGATGGCGTACGGCGTGAATGGCCGCCGCGATTCCGGGAGGCACCCCGTCCCGGCGCAGTCGGGCGACGGTGAGCGCGGCGGGGTAGTCGAGGTCGACGGTGTGGATGACGTCGAGCTGGCCGACGTGTTCGGCGAGCCCCAGATGCTCCCCGTCGGCCTCAAGGATGGACAGGGCCGGAGCCCACAGCCGGGTCTCGGGCTCGAAATGGGCTCGGTGAACGAGCGCGGACACCTGGCGGTTTCCCGACAGCGCGAGCAGCGTGGGCGCGTCCAGGACGAGGTGGTGCTGGATCACGCGGCGGATTCCTGCCTGTGTGCGAAGGCATCACGGAGTTTGCGCCCCATCGCCGCGCTCTCCTCGTCCGTCACCTCCACACCGAAGTGCTCGGCAAGGTAGGCGCGGGTCCGCTCCGCCCGTTCGCGGCGCTCCTCGTCAGTGAGCGTCGTCTCCGCGAACTCCTGCACCAGTGACCGGATGGACGTACCCCGGGACTCGGCGATGACCGCCAGGCGGTCACGTACCTCGGAGGGTACTCGGATCATGGCATCGGACATGGGACGAGTATACGCCCGTGTATACGCCGACGGGTTCCCTGCTGGAGCTCCTCTCGGACCAGCAGTACGACAAGGCCGAGCGCGCCGCCGACATGCTCGCGGCTTGGCCGACGACTCTGGGAGAGCCGTACTCCAGGCGCAGAAGGTGTGCGAGGCGGAGCATGCTCCCGCCACGCACAGCTACGACAGGAGCGAGGAGGAGAAGTCGTGAACCATTCCCAGTGGAAGGCCCGCAGGACCCGGAAGCTCCTGGGTGAGCGGGTTGAGGAATCGTCCGCCTACGTGGAGGCCGGGTACGCCTTCGCCCTCGGCCAGGCCGTCTACGACCGCCGTACGGAGCTCGGCCTGTCACAGAGTGAACTGGCGCGGCGCGCGGGCATGACCCAGCCCCAGATCTCCAACATCGAGGGTGGCGACTCCGTACCGACCCTGCCCCTGCTCACCCGCCTGGCCAAGGCGCTGGACGCGTCGCTGACCATCGACCTCGACGGCGACAACTCGACGTTCGTCTTCACCGCGCATGACGGCAACCAGCCGGACGATACCTCGCCGGATGGACGTACCTCGGCTGCCTGAGCGCTCAGCTATGCAGCCGACTCACCGGTCAGGAAGGCCGACCAGGCGGCGGGGGAGAGGGTGAGCCGGGGGCCGGTCGGGTTCTTGGAGTCGCGGATGTGGATGGTGTGGGGACAGGCGGCTATCTCGACGCAGTCGCCGCCTTCGCCACCGCTGTACGTCGACTTGCGCCAGGTGTAGGCGGCTTCGAGGCAGTCGCCGCCCGAGCCGCTGCTGTAGCTGGACTTGAACCAGTCGAGTCTGTCGGTGTTCACAGCTCCCCCAACTTCTTCTCGATCAAGGCCCGGGACTCCCTGGGACTGAGGGCCAGTGCGCGCATGATCCCATAGCGCTCGGCGAGTTGCCGTACCTCCTCCGTGTCGGTGATCAGTCGCGGATAGCCCTGTGTCTCCGTATAGCCCACCTGGGCATGCTTCTTGGGTGTCACTAGGTTGAACGCACCGTCCAGGATGGGGTGTTCCTCGCACACGGTCGGCATGACCTGGATCTCGACGTTCCGCAAGCTGCCGATGCGCAGCAGACGCTCCAACTGTTCCGCGAAGACGTCCTTCCCGCCGATTGGCCGGTCCAGGACGACCTCTTCGAGGACGTAGCTGATGACGGGCAAGGGCTGGCGGTCGAAGACCTGCTGCCGAGACAGCCGGTCCGACACTCGCTTCTCGATGGCTTCTTCGCTCAGCAACGGGCGCCACCGGACGAACAGGGCGCGCGCGTAGTCCTCGGTTTGAAGCAGCCCGTGCAGCGCCTGGTTGCAGTAGTGGTGCAGCTCGATCGCCTCCGCCTCCAGCGCCGCGTAACTCCGGTACCACTCCGGATGCCGCGTCCGCCGCTTCGACATCGCGCGCTCGACATCCTCCTTCGCCTCCTTCAACAGCCCGCCCGCTCCCAGGATTTCGTCCGCCTGATCCAGGAACTCGGGCCGGGGCACCCGCACCCCTCGCTCCATCGCCCCGATCTGATCGGGCCCGTACCCGACCATCTTGCCGAACTCCTTCTGCGTCAGCCCCGCCCGCTCGCGCAGCAGCCGGAGCATCTTGCCCAGCGTGCTGAACAGTTCGATGGTCCCGTCCGCCTCGGCCGGAGTCTCCGGCCGCGGTTCCCGCTCGTCCGTCGTCGTCATGTACCCGCACCGCCCTCATCTCGTCGTGGTCACGGCCGACGGGGGGACTCATGGCCGACCGCAGCCGTACGGCTACGCAGAGTCCCACTGTCGTACCTGGCCAGGGTAGGACGGGACGGCCACGCTGAGTGACATGAATGCAGAAACCCCCACTGAAACGCTCACTGAAGCGCTCACCGAAACCCCCACCGTCACCGGCGAGTTCACCCAGCTCCTCAGCTCGACCCGCAGAGGCGCCCGCCTGGCCCGCCGCCTCACCACTCAGCAGCTCCACGCCTGGGGCATCCCCTACGGCAGCGACGTGAGCGACACCGCCGCCCAGATCGTCGCCGAGCTGGCGGCGAACGCGGTGACGCACGGGCATGTGCCCGGACGGAGTTTTCTGCTGAGGCTCGTACGGGAGACCGCGGCCCTCCGTATCGAGGTGGCGGACACGCGGGGTGAACGGCGGCCGTGCGTCCGGGATCTGGTGCCGGACGGGGAGGCCGGGCGCGGGCTCCGGATCGTCGAGGCGCTCGCCGACGACTGGGGGGTCATCGATCGGGCGGTGGGCAAATGCGTGTGGGCGGAGGTCCACCTTCGCTGACCCCCAGTCCCCCAGTCCGCCAGATCCGCCGCCGTCAGCAGCCTCGTGGGACGGGTAGGGGCGGCAGGGGCGAAAACAAGGCAGGAGCCCCGCCGCCATACGGCGCGGGGCTCCTTGGGTACTGCATCCGTTCCGGATCAAAGCATCGGACTCATCGAGCCGAAGGCCTAGACCGAAGACCGAACTCCGAGACGAGAGACTCAGATGGCGGTGACGTTCTCCGCCTGCGGACCCTTGGGGCCCTGGGTCACGTCGAAGCTCACCTGCTGGTTCTCCTCAAGCGAACGGAAGCCGTTCGCGTTGATCGCGGAGTAGTGGACGAAGACGTCGGGGCCGCCGCCTTCTTGGGCGATGAATCCAAAGCCCTTTTCGGCGTTGAACCACTTCACGGTTCCGGTAGCCATAAGCCCTCCTTGGGCCCAAAGGGTTGCCCTGCTCCAGAACCTGCAAGTGTGTAAAACAACTGCATACGTCTGAAAACGACGAGAGCCCGCGGTTACATGCTCCGCAGGCTCTGTACTGCAAGGGAAACCAAACTGCAACTTGCGGCGAGCCTAGCACGCGGGCAGGGGAAAGCAATAGAGGGCAAGATCACGTCACCCGGAAGTTTGAACCACCTCAGGACCGGATTGACACCCCGGCCGGTGTGGAGGTGTGGAGGTGACGTCACTGTCAGCTAAATCCTGCGACGCGCCGTCGCAAGGGTTGACACAGGAGGTCCAAAGAGTGTCTCACGCCTTACGACGACCCTGAAGGCCGCACCCTACCCCCTGACGGCTAACCTCGCGATGTGGACAATTCTCGCACCCGGCCGCGCGTCGGCCACATCCAGTTCCTGAACTGCCTGCCCCTCTACTGGGGGCTCGCGAGAACAGGCACGCTCCTCGACTTCGAGCTGACGAAGGACACCCCCGAGAAGCTCAGCGAGAAGCTGGTGCGGGGCGAACTCGACATCGGGCCCATCACGCTCGTCGAGTTCCTCAGGCACGCGGACGAGCTGGTCGCCTTCCCCGACATCGCGGTCGGCTGCGACGGCCCGGTGATGTCCTGCGTGATCGTCTCCCAGGCCCCGCTGGACCGCCTCGACGGCGCCCGGGTCGCCCTCGGCTCGACCTCGCGCACGTCCGTACGGCTCGCCCAGCTGCTCCTGGCCGAGCAGGTCGGCGTTCAGCCGTCGTACTACACCTGCCCGCCCGACCTCGCCCTGATGATGCGCGAGGCGGAGGCGGCCGTACTCATCGGCGACGCGGCGCTGCGCGCCAATCTGCACGACGGACCGGCGTACGGCCTCGCCGTGCACGACCTGGGCGCCATGTGGAAGGAGTGGACGGGCCTGCCGTTCGTCTTCGCCGTCTGGGCCGCCCGCCGCGAGTACGCCGAACGCGAGCCGCTCGTCACCCGCCAGGTCCACGAGGCGTTCCTCGCCTCCCGCGACCTCTCCCTGGAGGAGGTCGGCAAGGTCGCGGAGCAGGCCGCCCGCTGGGAGGCCTTCGACGAACGCGTCCTGGAGCGGTACTTCACCACGCTCGACTTCCGCTTCGGCGGCCCGCAGCTCGAAGCGGTCACGGAGTTCGCGCAGAGGGTCGGGCCGACGACGGGTTTCGCGGCGGATGTGAAGGTGGACCTGCTGGAGCCGTAGGGCACCCGCGAGGGGATGCGGCGGGTTTGCGGGGGATGTGGGGGATGGGTTCGGGACTCCGCCACTACGCTGCTGGGGAGTCGTGAACCGCCGCGTACGGGGAGAACGTACGGGGAGTGCCTACGGTACGGGGGAGGTGTGGGCGCCATGCAGCCGCTCGACGTCGGCGAACCCACGGTCGTGGGGCCCTACCGGCTGCTCGGCCGGCTCGGGTCGGGCGGGATGGGGCGCGTTTATCTGGGGCGCAGCGCGGGCGGCCGTACCGTCGCTGTCAAGATCGTCCATCCGCACTTCGCGCTGGACGAGGAGTTCCGGGCACGTTTCCGGCGCGAGGTGGAGGCCGCGCGCCGGGTGGGCGGCGCCTGGACGGCCCCCGTCCTCGACGCGGACCCGGAGGCGTCGGTGCCGTGGGTCGCGACGGGCTACGCGGCCGGCCCCTCGCTGGCGGCCGCGGTCGCGGACAGCGGCGCGCTGCCCGTTCATTCCGTACGCGTCCTGGGCGCGGGCCTGGCGGAAGCGCTGACGGCGGTGCACGCGCTGGGCCTGGTCCACCGGGACGTGAAGCCGTCGAATGTCCTGCTGACGGTCGACGGCCCGTTGCTGATCGACTTCGGCATCGCCCGAGCCACGGACGGCACCGCCTCGCTGACCTCGACAGGCGTCTCGATCGGCTCGCCCGGCTACATGTCGCCCGAGCAGATCCTCGGGAAGGGCGTCGCGGGAGCGGCGGACGTCTTCTCCCTGGGGGCCGTGCTGGCGTACGCGGCGACCGGCGCCCCGCCCTTCCCCGGTGACTCCTCCGCCTCCCTGCTCTACAAGGTGGTCCACGAGGAACCCGAACTCGGGGGCCTGGAGGGTGAGTTGCGGGACGTCGTGTCCCGGTGCCTGTCGAAGACCCCGGACGACCGCCCGAGTCCGGGGGAGGTGGCCCGCGCCCTGGCTCCCGAGGGTGCGGCCCGGTTGGTGGCGGCGGGGTGGCTGCCGGGGCCGTTGGTGGAGCAGGTGAGCCGTAGCGCGGTGCAGTTGCTCAACCTGGAGGCGGGGGCGGGGGCGGGGGCGGGGACGGAAGCGGAGTCCGGTCCGGTGGGGTTCAGCAGCCCTTCGGTGGGGGACCCTTCGGAGGCGTCGGCCGCTGTCACGGGCGAGTTCGGCCCGCCGCCGGACATGTCGACGCCCGCACCCACATACGTACCGCAGCCGGCACCCCGAGCCGAGCCACCGGCCCCGGGCAAACTGTCGGTCAGCGTGGCCGCGGCCTCGGCACCGGCCTCGAACGGGCGTGGCCGGAGGGTGAGTTGCACGGTCGCCCTGGCGATCGCGGGCGCCATGGCTGCGGTGACCGTGGGGTCGGTCTTCGGTATCGGCCTGCTGCAGAAGGACAGCAACGACACCGCCGACGGGGGCGCGGCGGAGCCCCCGCCCCAGGCCACGGTGAGCGCGCCCGCGGACGACTCCTACGAGCAGGAGAAGCCCGGCCCCGTCCCCAGTACCTACCTCGGCACCTGGGAGGGCGAAGGCCTGGCCCTCGGCGGCGCCCTTCCCATGGGCACCTTCCGCGTGACCGTCCAACAGGCCGAAGTGGGCGACCAGTTGGGCACCTTCCGCCAGACCGACCAGATCGGCGGCATCTGCGACAACGTGCTCGTCCTGAAAAAGATCACCAAGACCCACCTCATCGCCACCGGCATCCCCAAGGACACCAACCGCGACGTCTGCACCACGACCGAACACACCGTCACCCTCACCCCGGTCGACGGGGACCTGACGTACGAGTCCGACAATGCGGACGCGGGGGAGCCGGTGGCGCGGATGAACAAGGTCAAGTGATCAGGCAGAGCAACCAGTTCGAGTAATCAGTTCGAGAAACCAGGCAACAGCGGGCGCCCCAGTCCCAGTCCCGCTGCCGCTCGGGCCTGACCACTCCGAGGACCACCGCGAGGAAGAGACCCGCCCCCAGCAGCCCGCCCGGCGACACATGAGGACGAGCCCGGGACAACCAGCCTGTCCGGCGTTTGAGGACGAGGCCGAAGGCCGACCCACCACCCACCGGCCCGCACACAACCACCCCACCCTGGCCCCCTCCAGCCTGTCCGGCGCTTGAGGACGAGGCCGTTCAGGCCGATCTACAGCAACCCCCACTCACTCGCAGAGAACCCACCCACCCCGGGGGTCCAGGGGGCGCAGCCCCTTGGCGGGGTCGAAGGGGCGGAGCCCCTGGGGATGGGACGGGTAGGGGCGGCGGGGGCGAAACAAAACCCCGCGGCACCCCTACCCCACACGACACCCCACACGACACCCCTCACCCAGGAATAACCACCGTCCGCAGCTCCCCATCCCCGAGATGGAGCATCCCCTTCCCCGGCGCAACCTGCCCCCCAACCATGCTGCGGGAGATCCGCAGCCCGATGAGATCCCCGCTGGACGACTCCTGCGGCGAGAGCAGAATCCCCCGGCGCCCCTTCTTCGCCTCCACCTGCCACCCGGAGAACCCACTGCACACGTCTTCCTCATCACCGGCGATGACCAGAGCCAGCCCCCGCTCCACGCCTCGCTGGACAAGCCGCTTGAAGTGGCTCTCGGCATCACAGTCCTCAAGGACCTCGCCGTCGTCGACGAGGACGACGATCGGGTCCTCCAGCGTCGCCGAGTCGATGGCCTCCTCGAAGTCGTCCTCATCGATGTCGTCACCGGTGAAGGCCTTCACCACGAGATCGTGGCCGTCCAGTTGACGCAGCGGCGAGGGACGCGGCGCGGCGATGACGAGCCGTACGCCCTGATTCAGGTACGACTGCGCGAAGTTCATCAGCGTGGTCGAGCGCCCCGACTTGGCGGGACCGGCGATGACGAAGGTGGGCACGCCCGAGGCGAGGTCGGGACCGAAGCCCATGATGTCGTCGCCACCGATGCCGGCCAGACCCCACAGCTTGGAGCGGGACGCCTCGGCGTCACGCATCTCCCACGCGTCCCCGAACGAGACCCGGCTCGGCAGACTGTCGACACGGAACGGCCGCTTGGCACGCGGCACTTCGGCATCCCGAACCGCCGCCGCCTCGCCGATCGCACCGATCGCGGCCGCCTGACCCTGACCGGTGGCGTCCTCGGCGAGCAGGGCGAACTGCGTCTCCGTACCGGCCTCGTTCTTGTAGCCGCGGCCCGGCGGAATCTCCTCCGGCACCTTGCGGCTCGGGATACCGAGGGTGGAGAAGTCGCTGCGGTCGGCGAGGCGCAGACCGTACTTGTCCTCGGTGAGGGAGGAGATACGGCCCACCAGCAGCTGCCGGTCACCGGTGATCACCATGTGGATGCCGACGCTCGCACCCTCACGCATGATGGTCGTCAGCTCGTCGGTCAGGCCACCGTGGTCGATCTCGCCGAGCGTGGGCAGCCAGCCCTCCCACCGGTCGAGCAGGACCACGATGTGCGGCAGCCGCTCCTGCTCCGCGACCGCGGCGCGCTGCTCGCCGATGTCGGCGAAGCCCTTGTCCGCCAACTGGTCCTGGCGGCGGGAGAGTTCGCCCTTGAGGCGGTTGATCAGCCGGACCACGCGCTCGGTCTGGTTACGGCCGACGACCGCGCCGCAGTGCGGCAGCCGGGTGAGTGCGTTGAGGGCGCCGTTGCCGCAGTCGATGGCGTACAGGTGGACGTCGGCGCACGAGTGGGTGCGGGCCAGGGAGCCCGCGATGGTGCGCAGGATCTGCGAGCGTCCGCTGCGCGGCGCACCGCCGATCATCAGATGGCCGAAGGTCGAGAAGTCCACGACGACCGGGCGGCGCGCCTGGTCGGACGGCAGGTCCTCGATGCCGTACGGCGCCGGGGGCAGCGCACCCGGAGCGGCGGTGGCCGTCGGCTGCGGCGCCGGGATCTCGTCGAGCAGCAGCGTCTCGGTGAGCGCGGGCAGCCAGGGGCTGTGCTGGGCGGGGATGCCGAGGGCGGTGTTCGCCTCGCGTACGGCGTCGACGAGGACCTTGAGGTCGGTGATCTCCTCCTCCTCGCGCGCCTCCAGCTTGGGTTTGGTCAGCGCCGCGCGCCCGAGGTCCTCCCAGCCCAGGGCGCCCACCCAGGGGGCCAGGACCCGAGGGTCCGCGGCGCCGGGGCGGCGGCCACCGACGCGGCCCGACTGGAACGGCACGAGCGAGGCGTGGCCGAGGCGGACGTAGGCGCGACCCGGGGTGCTCTTGGAGATCTGTCCGGCCTCGGGGGAGTCGATGACGTCGCTGGACTCGCCGCCGTCGGTCACGCGCAGCGCGATACGGAGGTTGGTGTTGGCGCGAATCTCGGGTGAGACGACACCGCTGGGCCGCTGGGTGGCCAGTAGCAGGTGGATGCCGAGCGAACGGCCTCGCTGGGCGATGTTGACCAGGCCGGTGACGAAGTTGGGCAGGTCGCGGACCATGGACGCGAACTCGTCGATGACGATGAGGAGCCGGGGCAAGGGCTTGTGGGACGGATCTCTGCGTACCAGGTCCTGGTAGTCCTCGATGTCCTTGGCGTCGGCGGCGGCGAGGATGTGCTCGCGCCGGTGCAGCTCGGCGCCGAGCGATTCGAGTGCCCGCTCGACGAGGTGGGCGTCGAGGTCGGTCACCATGCCGACGGTGTGCGGCAGATGGACACAGTCCTTGAAGGCGGCGCCACCCTTGTAGTCGACGAGGACGAAGGTCATGTTCTCCGGCGTGTTCGCCACGGCGAGCGACGCCACGATGGTCTGCAGCAGCTCCGACTTACCGGCACCGGTCGTACCCGCGATGAGACCGTGCGGCCCGTCCTTGCGCATGTCGATGCCGAACGGGCCGTCGTACGACTCACCGATGACCGCCAGCGTGGACTGCCCGCCCATGCGCCAGCGCGCGGCGAGCGCGTCGGACGTCGGCGGCTCCAACTGCAGGACGTCCAGCAGACGGCTGGAGGTGGGCAGCGCGGAGTCCTCGGTCTCCCCGCTGATGTCGCGCAGCGGGGAGAGGGAGCGCGCGAGGCGCAGGCACCAGGCGGGGGACACGAACTCGGGGCGTATGTCGCGCAGCCGTTCGGCGCCTTCTTCCTCCACACGCAGCCGCAGTTCGTCGGCGGCCTCGCGCCGGTCGGTCTGCTGCCCGGTCTGGTGCCATGCCTGGAAGGACGGGAAGCCGCCGCCCGCGACCGGCTGCGGCACCCCGCCGCCGCCCTGCGCGGGGCCGGCCGGGTCGTACTCCTGGGCCTTCGGCTCGGCCACGACGAACGCCTGGCACTCACCGGGCAGGAACCGTTCCTCGGCGTCCAGGCAGACGGCGTACATCGATACGTCCGGTCCCTCACGCAGCAGCCGGACGACACCCGGCAGCGACCGCAGCCGCCGCGAGCCGTCCCATACGACGACGATGTCCGGGTCGCTGAACGACGACCGCCCGCGCGTCTGCTCGGCGGCCTTCAGCCGGGCGTCCAGGATCTGCGTCAGCTCGCCGATGCGGGCGCCGACGGTCTCGGCGTCCGTGCCGATGAGGACGTTGATGTCCTGGCCGCCGCCGGGCCGCGCGTGCGGCAGCCAGCGGACCCAGTCCCAGCTCTCCTGCGCGGTGTTCTCGCTGAGGACGTAGAACTGCACGTCCATCGGGCTGTGCAGCGCCGCCGTCTGCGCCACCGCCCAACGCCCCAGCGCACGCGCCGAGTCACCCGGTCCGGCCATGCCGATCACACCGAGCGAGCGCAACGACAGCGCGACGGGCGCGTCCTTGATCTTCCAGGTGACCTGGCGGCGGTGCTCGTCCCGCTCGGGATCGTCGAGAACGACCTCGGAGGGCAACTCCCCCGTACCGACCCGCAACAGCAGATGGTCACGGTCGGTGCGCCGCCGCTCCCACAGCCGGGTACGCGGCCCCGTGCCCAGCGACAGCACGGTCGCCGGATCGGGAATGGCGTTCCGTCGGTCGACCCGCTCGGCGACCAGTGCGTCCTGGGCGTCCTTCTCGATCCGCGCCTTGGTCTCCTTGTACTCCTTGACCTGCTTCGCATGGGACTTGCGCCCGTGCTTCTTGTCCATGAAGTAGTTGCCGAAGAGCATGATCGGGCTCAGCACGGCCATGATCAGGTAGTACCAGCGCCCGAAGATGGCCACGGCGACGACGGCACCGACGAGCGGGAACAGCGCCATCAGCCAGGGCAGCGGCCGGGCCTCGAAGTCCTTCGGCGGACTCGGCAGCCGGAACTTGGTCTGCCGGTCCGGCGGACGCAGCCGCGGTGGCCGGTTGTAGTCGAGACCTGTGCCGTCCTCGGACCACTTCAGCGCGGCGTTCGGCGGTGCGTACCGGACGAGTTCGAGGAGCGAGTTCCCGACGGCGATCTGCCCACCGAGCGGCCACTCGCCACCGTCCGGTTTCTCCACCGCCTCCCCGTCGAGGGTGACGCCCGTGACGCCGCCCTTGCCCCGATGCTTGTCCCCGTGTACGGCGACTTGGCAAGTGCCATCGGTTGCAACTGACAACGTCAGGGCGCGGGCGTCGACTTCCGGATCGTCGATACGGATGTACGACGCCGGGCCGCTGCCGATGTCGTACCGCCCGATCCCGAGCCGGTGCACGGCCCCGGCGGCGGGCCCGCCCACGACACGCAGCTCGACGAGCCCGGTCGGCTCCCCGGGCAGACACCCGGCCGGGTCCTGCAGACTGACGACGGCCCCTTCACGCAAGGGGGAGTTGGCGACGGTGGCGCCCGGATCGACGGCGTACCCATCGACGTACAACAGAGGCGAGTTCCCCCCGCCCCCGCCCCTTCCCCGTCCCCCGCCGACCGACTGCTGCCCGAGCGGAATGACCTGGGCACCGCCCTGGCCGACCTGTTGTGCGAGCTCCTGTGCGATGTCCCCCATGGAGGACTCGGGATCGGCGTCGAGTACGACGTCGGCGGTGCCCCCGCCGAACGGGTCGACGACGGTCAGAGTCAGGCGCACGCTCGTCCTCCCCATGGCCCCCGTGGCCGCTTCCGTAACGCGACCCACAATGTGAGCGACGATATCCGCTCACGGTCACGCCCAGGCAACGGGATACCGGTGCGGGCTTCCCGATGGCAATCGGCTGTGTACCAGCTCAGGCGTGTGGACGGACAGGGAAGGGGCGGGTGCACAGGCCGTGTGGATGAGGCGTGTTGATCAGGGAACGGAGATGTGTCCTCACACGCCCCACCCGTAAGCTGCTGTCGCACGAGCGGACGATCGCATCGGTCGGGTTCGTCGGGCGGGTACGGGTGTCGGATCGACGGCAGAACCGACCGAACCCCATCGCACCCGCTGGCATCCGACGGCATCGGTCCGCATCAAGGGAGCCACGGGGGTTGGCCCTGCGGCGAGTTGGAGGGAGCGGCTTCATGGCCAAGGACCTTGACATCACATATCAGGACATGCGTGACGCGGCCAAGCATGTCACGAAGGAGAAGGGCAAGCTCCAGGACAAGCTGGACGAGCTGCGCAAGTACATCGCGAACCTGGTCGAGAGCGGCTACGTGACCAAGAGCTCCTCGAAGGCCTTCGACGAGAACTTCGACGAGTTCGTCCGCGGCGCCAAGGAGACCCTTGAGGGCCTTGAGGGAATGGGTGAGTACCTCACCACCGCCGCCGACAAGTTCGAGCAGATCGACGAGGAGCTCGCGAAGTCCGCGAAGAGCAGGTGATGCGCGCGGGGCGCGCTTGACCGCGCCGATCGCGCCCATCGCGGGACGACGGACGGTGTGGCGGGCCGGGGGTGGCCTGCCGCACCGTCCGTCTTGAAACCTATAGCGCGGCACTGCGGGAGCGTCATGGCTGGTGAGGGCGACCACACTCGGGCTGATCTCGATGCGATCAGAGAGATGGGGACTGGACTCAGTAATGTGAAGAAGGCTTTCGAGGGACTCGAGAAGCTGAGCGGCAAGTACGGCGACGACTTTGGGCACGGTGACCTCGCCGACAAGTTCGAGGATTTCGCCGAAAATTGGGAGATCAGCCGTGAGAAACTGACGGGCGAAGTCGAGGTGTTGGCTGCGATTGCCAAGGGTGCTGCGAAGGCCTACGAGGAAATTGATCACCAGTTGGCAGAGGCCATTCGGGGTGCACGGGACTCCAAATCGACAAAGAGGGGGAAGTAGGGTATGTCCGGACGACCCCGTGATTGGCATCCGGTCGCAGACGCTGATCCAATCCCCGGAGACCCTGATCAGGTTGCCACTCTAGGTCGCCAACTCCGAAAGACTGCCAACGAGTTGGAACGTCAGATCCGAAACCTCAAGGCGGTCGCCGAAGTCGATTCCTGGGATAGTAAGGCGGGCAAGGAGTTCCGGGAGAAGGCCAAGGGGAACGTCAAGAAACTCGAAGCCGCTTTCAAGCGCTATGACACTGCGGCGGATGCCCTTGGCGCCAGGGTGACGGAAGTCGGCGGCGGATATCAGGACAAGCTTCACGCCAAGTCGACGGATTATGTGTCGGACCTGAATCGGGCGCAGGAGATCGCTGACGCGGCTCTCAAGGATGCCAAGGATGCCGACGAACGCAAGGGGGCTGCCAGGAGGGGCCTCGATGGCCTGACGGGAGAGGATCAGAAGAAGGGGGACGTCGACAAGGGCCGCAAGGACCTTGAGGCGAAGCTTGATGCGGCGGGCGATGAAATCGAGGCTGCCCGAGAAAAGATCAACGAAGCTAGGAAGATCCGCGACGCCGCAGCCAAGCGGGCCTGCGAATCCATCGACGCCGTCATCAATCACGACTCGCTGAAAGACGGCTTCTGGGACACCCTGGTCAAGGCGATCGCAGACATCACCTCCGTTATTGCAACATGGTGCGGAATCCTCTCGCTCGTTGTGGGGTGGATTCCGGTGATCGGTCAGGCTCTGGCCGGAGTCTTGGGTGCCATCGCCATGATTGCGACCTTGATTAATTTCGTGGCGACCTTTGTCCAGGTCCTCCAGGGCAATGCCGAATGGATGGATCTGGGCTTCGCCGCTCTCGGATTCGTCATGATGGGCGTCGGTAAGGGCTTCTCTAGGATCGCGGGCAAGTTTGCCAAGGGTGCACTGGGCAAGCTGGGCAGGGCCGGAGCCGCGCGTACAGTGCGCCAAGTCAGCCGTGCCAACAAGAATCTCCGTAGCCTCTCCGGCAAGAAATTCAAGCTCGACAAGGGTGACGTCTGGAAGTCGATGAAGGAACCCTTTGTAGAGCCCTTCTCCAAGAGTGTCTGGAGTGACAACCTCAAGACACTCAAGCCCTTCAGCGGGAACTACAATCAGGCCTTGAACGAGCTGCGGACTCGCGGCGGAGGAAGCCTCCTCAAGGGCATTCCCAAATCTTTCTCCATGGCTGACCCCGGTGTCGCCTCCGACCTGAAGTCGGCCAAACTCGGAACGGCAGCTTTGGCTGGTCAGTTCGATGCCAACGCCCTCAACAAGATCGCCCAGGCGGCCAGCCGCATGTCCGTCGTCGGGGCCGGGATTACCCTGGGCGGGCTGGGCCTGGACGGAAACCTCAACCCGCTCCTTGGCTGAGCTGATGACCATGCCCCGCGCGGAAGGAACGAGCATGACCACACCAAATGAGCCCGCACCTCTGACCGAGATCTTCGAGAGTACCTTCGAATTCCAGCCCGGCTGGATCGACCTGACGCTGCGTGAGGGCACGAAGGCCGAGGCCAAGGCGCTGGCCACGGAGGTCGTGAACAGGCTCAACCCGCTCGCCTTGGAGATCGAGAAGAACGCGGTCTTCGACGACATGGTCGAGAGAGCGGTCGACCTCAATGAGGATATGCCCACCCTTACGGCGGTGTACTACTCCGAGGCAGGGGAGGCCTTGGCCAACCTCATGGTGGACTCGTACGGCGACGAGGGCGTGCCACGCCCCGGAGTGGATGAGGTCACCCCGCTGCTCCTGGAATGGGGGAACGCCGAGGTCGAGGGCGACCCCCAAATCACCCACCTCGAGCTGGCCGCCGGACCCGCCGTGCGCGTCCAGGCGATGCTTCAGGTCAAGCGGATATTCGGCTTTGGTCGGAAGCTCACCGAGTTCATCAAATACGCCGTGTTTCCGCCAGGCATGCAGAGCCTCATTGTCGTCACAGTGACCTGGGAGAAGGTCGCTCTCACCGAGCAGATTACGGAGTTGGCCGACGAGGCCGTACGGACCATGCGTATCACCCCGCTCGCTTCGGGAGGCACCGCATGAAGATGGCTGACCAGTTCACCTCGCCTCCCAAGGACTACCAAGTCGTCGTCCCGGACGGCTGGTTCCAGCTCCCACTCGACCCGGACGACCGTGATCGGGGCATTGTCGCCCTCGCCGAACTGACGTTCCGTGGCGCGGACAACGCCCCGCACCTCAAGAAGCAGTTCATGCGGGACCTCCAGCGGAAGGCGAAGGACGCTTACCAGGTCGGAGGAACTGAGCTCTACCTCTCCACGATGAGCGTCGGCCCTGTACCGCTGGCGTCCTCGCTGCTCATCAGCGTTCCGCGGCCCGACGAGTGGCCGCAGACCTCGGACGTCGAAGAACTGGCTGAGCACTTGGCAGGCCAGGACCTCGGTGAGGACGGTGCGCTCGGAGTCGTGGAGTTGGTAGCGGCCGGCAAGGCGGTACGACTCCGCCATCGCGAAGCTGGCGAACCCGAGACGCAGATGGGCAACACTCTGCCGACGACGACGGTTACGTATTATGTGGCGATTCCGACCACCACCCGGTGGCTGATGCTGAACTTCTCGACCCCAGTCGATCCGCTTGCGGACCAGATGGTGGAGTTGTTCGACACAGTGGCGGGGACGCTGCATTGGAGGTGAAGGTAGCTGGAAGTGGAACGAGGACCCCAAGCCCTTCGCCTTGACGAAGGACGCCGACGAGCTCCTGCAACACCTCGCGGCATGTCTTGATCGAATTCCCGGCGCAGGAAACTGGTCAGCGGTTGATGGCTTGGATTTCCTGCACGGTGACGTCCTGGTCGTTGCCGAAGGTGCCGTTGGGGAGGTCGCCGCCGGCGCCGCCGGTGCCGGTCCAGGTGATCTCCCAGGTGATGGTGGCCTGGAGTTTGAAGGTGCCGTCGCCGGAAGAGCGTAGGTACTTGAGGCCGCAAGGCGGGGTCCCGTCTGCCCTGCCCTTGGCGTAGGGCTCGCCGATGGAACCGTCGGCGTTGATGGCGCACTCGCCGGAGGCAGGGTAGGTGTCGGCGTCCTCGGTGCCCGGCTCCAGCCTGAGGGACACCGGCTTGGCGGTGGTCGTGGCCTGGATGTTGAAGCCGGGGACGTTGATGGCCGCCGTGGCCTGGACCTCGTCGAAGACGGCCTGGTCGAGCCAGGCCCAAGTCGGCAGGTTCACTTTGGTGGTGGCCTCGGGAGCGCGGGTGACCTCGGTGTCGGGAAGCTGCATGTGCTGGTAGGCGAGGGCGGCAAGCATCTCTGGGGTGATGGCTTCCTCGTACTGGGGCGGCGGGGCCTCGCCGTTGTCGACCCAGAAGGGGAGGTCGGTGCACGAGTTCCGCTTGAGTGGGTCGGGTTCGTCGGGGTTCTCGACGCCGGCCCAGAACATCCCCTCGCCATCCTTCTCGACGTTGTAGTCCTTGTAGCCGGGGGTGTCGGTCCAGCCGTACTCGTCCTCGTAGTGGCGCTCCACCTCGCCGATCGCCGCGCCTGGGGTGCCAGTCATGCCGGGCGCGTTCTTTTGGCTCTCGATGTCCTTGGACATTTTCTTCTTGAAGTCCTTGGCGCCGAGGTAGGGGGCGTACCAGCAGGGTGGTGGCGTCCAGTTGACATCGGAGGGGGTCACGTTTCCGCTGCTGCCGTCATTGGCGACAGCTCCGGAGTACTGGACGCGTGCGGCGGCGTAGATGCCCGTTTCGTCGCCGCCGCCCTGCTGTTCTGTGCGGGCTCCCTTGTCGGAACCCACTGGCTTTGCCGCGTAGGCGGATTCCGTGAGGACGAGGGTGCTGAGGGTCAGTGTCAGCGCTGCGGTACCGAGGAGTAGGCGTCGTGATCCGTTCACTGGCACTTCGCCGCCTTCGTCTCGACGAACACCTCGGATGCCTGCCACAGGTCCGTACCCGTGGGGAATTTGACCATAATGATCTTGTAGTAGTCGAAGTCCTCGATGCTGGGCTTAGTCTTGAGGATCTTCTTGGTCTTGATTTCCTTGCCGTAGAACATGCCGGAGTCCGCACAGAACGCCACCTCTACGGACTTGCTGTTCGGGGCGGACCGTGTGGCTGCGTCGTAGTGGCGCAGCGTGCCGGTGGCGGTCCAGCCGCCTTCGATCCACGCGTCGATCTGCGTTTTCGCGTAGTGCAGTCCCTCGTCGGTGGCGTACGCGGTGATGGCCGCGTCCTGGGTCGTGCGCTTGTCGACGCCTCGGTAGATGGCGCGGAAGAAGTTGGCGGCGTCGGCCATCGCGGCCGCCTCGTTCTCCTTCTCCGGCGTGTCCCAGTCGAAGACCAGGTTCATGTCCTTGGGCAGGGACACGTCCACGCCGTCCGGCGCGTCCTCGGCCGGTGCCGCCGACGGTTCCGCTGATTCTTTCGGCGTCTCCGCTCCCTGGTCGGCGCCAGCGATCTTGTCGTTGTCGCCGGACTTGTTGTTCCCGCCGCCGCAGGCCGTCAGCAGCAGGGCTGCTGTCGTGGCGAGCGCGGTAGCAACGGGCAAAGGGCGGCGCTTCACTGTGGGCTCCCCGTGAGACAAAGGTTCAGGCAGGACCACTGACGGTATCGGTGGGGCTGGAGGTTTCGCCAGGCTGAACTTGCCTCAGAGAGTGGGTGATTGTGGATGTACTGGGGTGAATCGGGTGTGATCCGTGGCGTGATCGTGTCTCGTCGGAGACGGGGTTGGCCGCCGGACCTTTCTCATGGGTCCGGCGACCGAATGTTGCTGTCAGTCTCCTGTGTCTTCGCGGGAGCTATCGGGGCTCGGTTACGTCCGCGGATGTGATGTACCAGCCGAGGATGTGACACATCCGGGAGATGTGTCACATCTGCGGATTCCTCTACCTGGGGGGCAGAAGCCGTACACCACGTCCATGGATATGGCTGGGGGCTATGGGGCTGTCCGGCACTTCGGGCATGCGCAGGGCGGGAAGGCTGCCGTGCATGGAGTGGGGTCGATGCGGCTGCCGGTCCAGGTGTGGACCTCGCCGAGGTCTCGAGTAGTCCTGCCGTCGGACGTGATCTGGTAGACGCGGATGGTCATGCGGGACGCTCTCGGGGTGAGGTCGGGCAGGTCCACGGGGTTCGTCGGGGGCGGGTAGTGGAGGGCGCAGTCCGGGCAGGTGTAGACGTTGAAGCCGGGGCCGGTGGCGGCGTGGTGTGCGTGGACCAGGACGGGGTTTTCGGTGGTGCGTTCGCAACGGACGCACATGCGGATCGGGCGGCGGTTGCCGGGGACCGGGCAGTGGTCGGTCATCGGGCGGCTCCCACGCGGAGGCCATGGATGTGGGTGGGGCCGGTGTCGATGCCGAGCGTGGCGAGGTAGAGGGCGCGGCGGCGGGCTCGCTGGCGGCGGTGTTCGCGTTCGTCCGGGGAGAGGACGTAGGGGCGTACGAGGGCGGATGTGCCGCCGTCGATGCGTTCGGTGAAGCGGGGCGGGGGCGGGGTGAGCCGTGGGAGGGGGACGGTTCCGGCGCGGTGTCGGCCGCGGGGGCTCGGTGTGCAGAGGTTCAGCACCCAGGTCAGGGCTCGGACTGTAAGGTCCAGCATTG
This sequence comes from Streptomyces sp. NPDC002845, assembly GCF_053591955.1. Taxonomy (NCBI): domain Bacteria; kingdom Bacillati; phylum Actinomycetota; class Actinomycetes; order Kitasatosporales; family Streptomycetaceae; genus Streptomyces; species Streptomyces sp. NPDC002845. Next base: position 19,985 of record NZ_JBSFUU010000033.1, read on the forward strand.
TCGGCGCTCCTTCGTAGCGTTCGGCCGCGCCCCGGGACGGCCAGCATCCGTCGCCGGGGTCTGTCATCCGGAACCGTATGGCAGCCTGTAAGTACCTGTCTACCCATATGAGGTGAGAGTAGCCTCTATGACTGCATGCTAGGGCTTACGTACAGTTCACCTGTGTTCGAATTTGACCCGACGAGGCCCAAGTGGCAGCAGATCGCCGAAGTGATCCGGGGGCGGATCGCCAGCGGTGAGTACCCGGTGCGCGGTTTGATCTCAGAGGTGAAGCTGGAGCAGGAATTCGGGGTCGCCCGTGAAACCGTCCGTAAGGCCACCGCTGCCCTGCGTGAGGAAGGACTCATCACCACGACTCGGGGCATGGGTTCCTTCGTCGCAGATCGATGATGGAGGTCCGTCACGTCAGGGCTCCGCCTAGGACATCCTGGTCACTCGGCGTGCCCGCCGGAGGTGAGTCGCTGTGCCCGTCATGAGGGATCTGATCGAGCGCGGCGTTATCCCCGAGGGCTACAAGGTCGAGGTCTTCGACGGCAGGGTGATCATGACGCCGCGGAGCCCGGAGCAGGACTGGACCGTTTCCGACGTGAAGGATGCGGTCAAGGCTTCCGGCATCGCTCGCGAGCGCGTCTTCGGCGACGTGCTGATCACGTTCCCCGGAGAGAACGACGCCGCGCCCGACCTGACGATCGTCGGCTTCGACGCCGAGCGTCGAAAGAACAGTTACTCCTGCATCGACGTGCTGGCGGTGGTCGAGGTCCCGTCCGAGCCGGAGGACGAGAAGGACTACGTGCGGAACGTCCGGAAGTACGGGCGCTACGGAATCGACTTCTACATGATCGCCGACCCGTTCAAGAAGACGGTCACAGTGATGTCGGAGCCGCATACCTCGGGGTACGGGCGGGTCGTCGAGATCCCGTACGGCCAGTCGGTCAGCTTCACTCTGGCTACCGGGGAGCGCGTGAAGATCGACACCGGTACGTTTCCCACGCGTGACGACAGCGAGGCCTGAGTTCTCATGAAAGAAAGAACTGCCCAGCCGCTCACCCCCGAGCGGCTCAAGGGACGCGCCGATCGCGTCCGTGCCGTGCTCGCCGACCGTTTCGGGCACCACGTGACGGACGAGGAGTCCGCTGAGATGCGGCGCAAGATGCACGAGGCGACGGCCGCACGCCGGTCCTCTCCCGTGGAGGCAGAGCCGTTCCGCTGAAACAGCTGGAGGCGGCAGCCTGCCACGACCCTTGACACCTGCGCTCAGCCGCCCCGCCTACACCGCCTCGACGTGCACATCCCTGGGATTCAGTACGGTCAGATACGCCTCGATGTCCTCCGGATCGCTGGTGAAGATCACTGCGCTGCCGTGCCGTACGGCAGACAGGGCCACCCAGGCGTCCACTGCGTCCGGCCTCTTCTTCGGAGGCAGCTTCGCTTCCCCCAGAGCCGCGCCGATGCGGCGCCAGTCGGTGACGTCGGGGCCGGTGGCGCAGGCGATGCACTCAGGGCGGCCAGCCTTCGTGTCCCGCATGGGGGGCTCGGAGGCGCGGGCCTGGGGTACTGCGCAGTCCTTCAGCAGGCCGGCCAAGCTGTGGATCAAGGCCGGACGGGGGCGCCACACCTGGGCGAGCACCGGCCCGAGGACGAGAGCGCGGTGTGGCGTTGCCGTGAGGCCGTTGTGCAGTGCCACAGCCTTCGCCTTGCGGTCGGCGAGGGCGACGAGCATTCCGGTGTCGTACACCGGGACCCGGACGCTCACGCGGCGTGTCCGGGGCGGTGGTTCGCACGGTCCTCGCCGTAGACGAGGTTGAGGACGGTTTCGACCTCCTGCCGTTCCTGCTCGGTCAGCTCCGGTCCGGCCGTCTCCGGCTCGGGGGGCAGGGTGGCCGCTTCCGCTTCCGCCGCCGCGATGAGGGCGTCGACCTCTGAGAACTGTTCCTCTATGGCCTCGGTCTCGGCCATCTGCCGGGTCGCGGCATGCACGAGGTACGCCGAGACGTCCATGCCCGCCCGGTCCGCATGCAGTCTGATGCGCTCGGCCTGTTCCTGTTCGAGGCTGATGCTGATTCTTGTCTTGGTCCCGGCCACGCCAGTAGCGTATGACGCGTATTACGGCTGTGCAAGTGGGGTTCCATAAGGTCGCGGGCCCCCTCGGCGAAGCCCTGGACTCTGACAGTCGGTCCGGCGCAGGTCGGCCTTCACGGGATCGGAGTTCGGCGGTCGCGGGTTGAGAACGGTGCTCCCGCTCAGCGTCGTACGTTCAACAGCCCGACGCAGGAATCCTGCAAAGTGTAGGATTCTGGTTATGGACGCCTCTTACACGCTCACGGACGCCCGGAACAACCTGGGCAAGGTCGTCAACGAGGTACGGCACGGCGGTAAGACCGTCGAGATCACGGACCACGGCACTCCTGTGGCGGCAGTCATCCCCATAGGGCTGCTCGACTATTTGCAGCAACTTGAGGACGAGCGGGACCTGGCCGCGGCCGAGGACAGCAAGGCCGGCACCACGCGCTGGGTGTCCCATGTCGATGTGACGGCGCGCTTCGGCCTGAACCCTGACGGGACGCGCAAGAAGTGACCTACGACATCGTCTGGTCGGACAGCGCGATCGAGCAGCTGACGGCGCTCAACGACCGGCATCCCGACGCGGCCATGCTCATTACGGCAGCCGTGTACGACCTCGCGGAAAACCCACGTCCAACGAACGCCTCGCGTCTGGGGACAAGTGAGATGTACCGGCTGCTCCTCGGCTACTACCGAGTCATGTACGAGGTCGAGGACAAGACGGTGACTGTGCAGATCCTCTCCGTGGGGCGGAGTGACCGCCCGCGGTGATGTGGCTGACGGTTCTGGTGCGGCGTTCCCGCCGGGGGATACGCGAAGCGGGACGCCGACCGGGTAATCCCTCCGAATCCCTCTCCCTCACCCCAACTTCGCGTTCTGTGCCTCAACCACCGCCGCCGGCAGCTTGGCGTCGCTCGGCCGGGAGTTGGCGATGGCCAAGCCGTTGACCGAGAAGTAGACGGCGACGACGTCGCCGCTGCGTACGGCCGCACCGTGCATCGTGTGCGTGACGCCCCTGAACGTCAGCGTCGTGTTGAAGGCGAGGGATTCGTCGCCCGCCGGGGCGATGTCCTCGGCGGTGACGGAGTCGTGTGTGCTGGTGTTGCCGTTCGCCTCGGCGGTGAAGCCGTCGCCGCAGGAGTCCACCGCGTTGGAGAGGCCGGACACAGCCGCCTTCGCGGTGTCCTCGTCCGCGTAAGAGTTGAGGGTGACGTAGTTGGAGCCCTGGGTGAGCGCGTTCTTCGAGACGCCGTGGGTCAGGAAGGCCTCCGCGTCGCCGAGGGGCAGCTGGTTGATCGCGTGCGCCAGCGGGGCACAGACCGCCTTGTCGAGGGTGACCTCGTCCTGGGATTTGGCGAAGATGTACTCGCCGTCCAGCGTGTATTCCTTCGAGTCGTACCCGCCTCCGACCTCGGCCTTGGTGACCATCAGCTCCGCCAGCCGCTCCTGGCGGGTCAATTCCTTCGCCTGCGAAGCCGTGGCCGTCGCCTCGGGCTTGTCGGTTGCGTCGGTCTCCTCCTCGCCGCTGCCGCAGCCGGTGGTGAGGACGGTGAGGGCGAGAGCGGAGGTGGCGGCGAGGGCCGTTCGCTTCATCGGGGGCAGGCTCCTTCAAGCGGCTGGTGTGGGAGAGGGGAGAGGGGAGAGGGGAGGAAGCAGTGACGATAGTCAAGTGGCGAGGAGTGGATGAGGGGTGGGAGGTGACTCGTCACCCCTTGGGGCGAAAGATCACCGCGGCACCGCCCCCTCCGGTGGTGAGCAAATCGTGGAGGCCTCGTGTGGTCCCGAGCACGGACGCCTGGCCTGAAATGGGCGTCCGCGACGGCGGTCGGTTCGCTGACGCACAAACGTCAGGGGTGCTCAACGCCCCTCAACGGCGGGGAATCCATGGGCTCGCGTTGCGGCTGGATAACGACGAACCCGCTGAGTTTCACGATCCAGAACGTGCCTTGAGGGGCTTATGTGCGGCTGATACGGTGCCATGGCTTGACACTCACTCCAGCGCTGGCTAATTGGCCAAGTCGCGCGGTACGTCGCGGTACGTCCGGCAAGGGTCCGCAAGGACCCTAAAGGGGCTTGCGTGAGTGATGTGTCCCAATCGGCGGCAATCTTCAGAATTTTCTTGGGTGTACGGGGAGCGGTTGCGTGAAGATCCAAGAGCGTACGGGGGCGGGCAACCACCGCTCGACTGCGCCGGCTCAGCCTGCGGTCGGTGAGCGTCTTCCGTCGCCGCCTCGCGAACGCAAACCCGCGCTCGCCGCTCTCGCGGTGCTCCTCATACTCGTGGGCGCGCTCGGTGCGACGATGCTTGTGCTGCGGGCCGGGGATCGCATCGAGGTCATCCAGGTGACCGACACCATTCAGCCCGGTCAGTCCGTCAAGGGCAAGATCACCTCCGTGCTGGTCGCCGCCAACGACGACATCAACTACGTCAGGTGGAACCAGCGCGCCGCGCTGGAGAAGCTCAGGGCCAAGTCCATCATCTACGACGGAACCGTGGTCATCGGTGACATGTTCGGCGGGGAGGCCGCCCTCCCTGAGGGCAAGGCTTCCGTCGGCCTCGCCCTCAAGGAGGGGCAGTACCCGTCGAACATCAACAACGGTGACACCGTGGCCGCGTACCGCGTCGGTGACAGGGCGTCCGCTTCCGGCTCAAGCGACAGCTCCTCCGGTGCGACCGGCAGCGACACCCTGATCGTCGACGACGCGGTCATCCGGTACAAGAGCGGTGGCGACACCAGCAACAGCAACGGCGTCAGCATCACCACCGGCAACCTGTCCGTCACCCTCCTCGTCGACCGGGCCGACGCCCCCGAACTCGCCGCAGCCGCCGCCGCAGGCGAGGTCGCCATCGTCCTCGTACCCGGAAGCGAATCCGCAGACGCATCCGGCACGGACGCCGGAGACGGCACCGACGCCGGCGACGGCACCGAGTAGAGGCGAGTACCCAGCAGCCATGGCCCTCATCGCTCTCGCCGCCGACAAGGGTTCCCCCGGCGTCACCACCGCAGCCGTCGCCCTCGCCGCCGTATGGCCGCGGCGGGTGCTCCTCGCCGAGACGGACCCGGCCGGCGGGGACCTGGTCTACCGCAGTGCCGCCGCGCACGGCGGGCCGCTGAACCCCAACACCGGGATGCTGTCCATCGCCGCCACCGCGCGACGTGGACTCGTGCCCGATCAACTCTGGGACCACGTACAGCCGTTGAGCGGCGGACTCGACGTACTCGTCGGACTCGGGGCCGCCGAGCAGGCCGCCGCGTTCGCCGGGCTGTGGCCGACGCTGGGCCGGGCCTTCGCGCAGCTCGCCGACTCGCCGAACGCGCCCGCCGACGTCATCGCCGACTGCGGGCGGATCAGCGGGGAGACCCCGGCCGTGGAACTCTTCCCGCACGCCGCCCTCGTACTCCTCATCTCCCGGACCGAGCCCGAGGCCATCGCGCGCGTCCGTGACCGCGCCGCCACCCTCGCCACCAAGCTGCACGGCGGTCCGCGTGGTGCGGCCTCCCTGGCCACGCCGCTCATCGGCGTCGTCCTGATCGCCGACTCGGGCAACTCGGGCAAGCTGGCCAACCAGGTCAACGACATGCTGATGGCCGCACAGACCGGCGCCCGTGTCGTAGGCACTCTCGCCGACGACCCCGCCGGTGCCGAGCAGTTGGCGGGCCGCAGGCGCGGACGGCTGGACAAGTCGCTGCTCATCCGCTCGGCGCGCAAGGTGACCGTCGACCTGTACCAGCAGTACGGCGCCGCCTGGGCCAACCCCGCAGCCGCCGGAATGGGTGGCCGATGAGCGTCGTCGACCATCAACTCGTCAAGCGGTTCCGGCAGGACGCCGGTGACCGTATCGCGGAGCAGCGCCGCGAGGACCAGGTGCGCGGCGTCACGCCGATGTCCAGCGAGGACGAACGGCATTACGCGCGTGCCGTCATAGCCCAGATACTGGAGGAGTACGCCCGTACCGAGATCAACCTCGGGCGGACTCCCCACGACGCCGAGACCGAGGAGCAGTACGCCGCCGCCGTGCACGCCGCCCTCTTCGGTGTCGGCCGGCTCCAGCCCCTCCTCGACAACCCCGAGATCGAGAACATCGACATCAACGGGTGCGACCACGTCTTCATCGGGTACGCCGACGGCCGCGAGGTCAAGGGCGATCCCGTCGCCGAGAACGACGAGGAGCTGATCGAGCTCATCCAGGTGCTCGGCGCCTACTCCGGTCTGTCGTCGCGTCCCTTCGACGCCGCCAACCCGCAGCTCGACCTGCGGCTGCCGGACGGGTCCCGGCTCTCCGCCGTCATGGACGTCACCCGGCGGCCCGCCCTCTCCATCCGCCGCGCCCGCATGGGCAAGGTCTTCATGTCGGACCTGGTGGGCAACGGGACGCTCACGCCCGAGATCGGGCACTTCCTCGCCTGCGCCGTACGGGCCCGCAAGAACATCATGATCGCGGGTGCCACGAACGCCGGCAAGACGACGCTGCTGCGCGCGCTCGCCAGCGAGATCCCGCCGCACGAGCGACTCATCACCGTCGAACGCGCCCTGGAGCTCGGCCTCGACACCTTCGTCGACCTGCACCCGAACGTCGTCGCGTTCGAGGAGCGGCTGCCCAACTCCGAGGGCCAGGGGTATATCTCCATGGCCGAGCTGGTGCGGCGGTCGCTCCGTATGAATCCCTCGCGCGTCATCGTCGGTGAGGTCCTCGGTGATGAGATCGTCACCATGCTCAACGCGATGTCGCAGGGCAACGACGGTTCGCTGTCCACGATCCACGCGAACAGCTCCAGCGAGGTCTTCAACCGTATTTCCACGTACGCCCTCCAGGCCAACGAGCGCCTCCCCATCGAGGCCAGCCAGATGCTGATCGCGGGCGCGGTGAACTTCGTCGTCTTCGTCCAGCGGCGCAACAACTACCAGAGCGGCGGCCGCCTCCAGCGCATGGTCACCTCCGTCCGCGAGGTCAACGGCGTCGACGGCCGCGTGCTGTCCAGCGAGGTGTTCGCCGAGACGCCCGACGGCCGGGTCGTGCCGCACGCGCCGCTGGCCTGCCTCGACGACCTCATGGCGCACGGCTACCGGCCACCCGGCCAGAACTGGGGGTGAGGTGAGGCATGAATCTCGACGGTCTCGGTTCCATGGGCGGGCTGTTCTCGACGACGGTCCTGTACGCGCTCGGCTGCGGCGTCGCCGCGGGCGGTGGTCTCGCCCTGCTCGTCATGGCCGTACGCGGTCTGCCCGCGAAGCCCGAGCACGAGAAGCAGCGGGCCGGGGAACGGGCGAGCGAGCTGGTGCGGTTCGCCTCGCAGCGCGGTTCGCTGGCCGCCGGTGTCGCTCTCGTCGTGCTGCTGCTCACCCGGTGGGCCGTGGCCGGTATCGCCGCCGGTGTCCTCGTCTTCTTCTGGGAGAAGCTCTTCGGCGGCGCCTCGGAGGAGAAGGCCGGCATGCGCCGCGTCGAGGCCCTCGCCTCCTGGACCGAGTCGCTGCGCGACACCATCGCGGGCGCGGTCGGCCTGGAGCAGGCCATCCCGGCGTCCGCCCGCGCCGCCGCCCCCGTCCTCCGCCCCCACCTGGACGCCCTCGTCGACCGCCTGCGCGCCCGCACCCCGCTTCCCGAGGCGCTCCAGCAGCTCGCCGACGAGATCGACGACGCGTCGGCCGACATCATCGTCGCCGCGCTCATCCTCAACGCCCGGCTGCGCGGCCCCGGTCTGCGTCAGGTCCTGGGCGCGCTCGCCAAGTCGGCGCGCGAGGAGGTCGACATGCGCCAGCGCGTGATGGCGCAGCGGGCGTCGACCCGGCGTTCGGTGCAGATCGTGGTCGCGGTGTCGATCGCCTTCGTCCTCGGCCTGTCCATCTTCAACCGCGACTTCGTCGAGCCGTACGGCACGGCCGTCGGCCAGCTCGTTCTCGCCTGCGTCTGCGGCCTGTTCGCGCTCGGCTTCTGGTGGCTGCGCAAGCTGTCGACGATCGAGACGCCGGAGCGCTTCCTGGTCCGGGACGGGGCGGGGGTGCAGTTCGTACGGCCGCCACGGACGGCGGGGGCGGCACCGTCCTCTCAGCCGGTGCCCGGTCAGCCGGTGCCTGGTCACCCGGTGCCCGGTGTGTCAGCTCCCTCCGCTCCCTCCGCTCCCGATGAGGCGGTACGGCGATGAATCTGACCATGCCGATCGTGATCGGTGCCGTCCTGGGCCTGGGCCTCTACGCCCTCGTACGCGCCCTGATGCCGTCGAAGCGGAGCGCCATCGCGCAGGTCGCGCGCATCGACGCGATGCGGGCGCGGGGAGCGGCGTACGAGTCCACGCACCACGGCGGTGGCGGTGGAGGTGGAGGACAGGGCGCGGGCAAGCTCGGCAGCGTACGGGGCCAAGTGGGCGCACGGGTCGCCGAGTTCTATCTGCAGCAGGGCTGGGAGCTGCGGTCACTCAGGGCCGACCTCGCGGTCCTGGACCGGAGCTGGGAGAACTTCCTCGCGACGAAGGTGCTGCTGGCCGCCGCCGGGGTCTTCTTCGGGCCGCTGCTGTTCGCCATCGTCGTGACGCTCGGCTTCGGCCGCAGTCCGATCATCCCGGTCTGGCTGGCGCTGCTGTTCGCGCTCATCTTCTTCTTCCTGCCCGACCTGGAGGTACGCCGGGACGCCGCCGAGAAGCGGCGCGACCTGCGGCGCGTGATCACCGCGTACCTCGACCTGGTGTCCATGAGCCTGGCCGGCGGCCGCGGTCTGCCGGAGGCGCTGATGGCGGCCGCCGAGATCTCCGACGGCTGGGCCAACCAGCGCATCCGCAACGCCCTCGCCGACGCCCGGATCACCGGCATCAGCCAGTGGCAGGCGCTGGGCTCGCTGGGCGAGGAACTCGGCATCGAGGAACTGAAGGACCTCTCCGCCTCTCTCGCCCTGGTCGCGGACGACGGCGCCAAGGTGCGCGAGTCGCTCGCCTCCCGCGCCGAGACCATGCGGCACCGCGAACTCGCCGACATCGAGGGCAGCGCGGGCGAGAAGTCCCAGTCCATGCTCGTGGCGCAGCTGCTGCTGTGCGCCGGCTTCCTGGTCTTCCTGATCTTCCCGGCCGCGATGCGCGTCTTCCAGGTCTGACCCGACTATCTCCGACTATCCCTCCTGAGAGGACAACTCACCATGAACGGACGGAACTTCAGCACCGGGGTCCCGGGGGTGGACTTCCTCGTCACCTTCCTCCGGGCCCGCGTGCAGCGTGCCCGCTCCGGCGAACTGGACCGCGGTGCCTCCGCGGTCGAGTGGGTCATCATCTCGGCGGTCGTCGTCGCGATCGTCGGCGTCGTGGCCGCGATCATCAACGCGGCGCTGAGTGAGGGCGCCACCAAGGTCGGCGACTGCATCAAGGGCGCGGACGCGGGCAGCACCTGCTGATCGCGGGGACGGTCAGGGGTTCTACGGGGGTACGCGTGCAGTACGTACGTCGTTGGATACGCCGCCGGGTGGAGGCCGCCTCCGCCCGGGGCAGCCGTGGCGACTCCGGTATGACCGCGATCGAGTTCGTGCTGCTCACGCCGGTGCTGTTCTTCATGATCTTCGCGACGGTGCAGTTCGCGCTGTACTTCTTCGCCGATCACGTGGCTCAGGCGGCCGCCCAGGCCGGCGCCCGCAAGGCCCGTGCCACGGCCGACGAACAGCCCGGCGCCTGGCGCGGGGAGGCCCGTGACGTCGTCGAGAGCTACATCGCCCAACTCGGCCCGCAACTCGTCCTGGCGCCCAGGGTCACCATGCTGCAGCCCGAGCAGAATACGGTCGGCGTCGAGATCACGGCCCGGGTGCCCACGGTCTTCCCGGGCTTGGACCTGACGGTGCACGCGGAGTCGTCGGGGCCGGTGGAGAGGTTCGTGGAGGAGGGGGAGAACTGATGGGGCTGAGGGGGGTGTGTGCGTTCGTACGGACCGGACTCGCGTCCGTGGCTTCCTGTGACCGAGACCGAGACCGAGACCGAGACCGAGACCGAGACCGAGACCGAGACCGCGACCGAGACCACGGCCGCGACCGAGACCACGGCCGCGACCGAGACCACGGCCGCGACCACGACCGTGGCCGCGACCACGACCGTGGCCGCGACCACGACCGTGGGCTGTCCACGGTCGAGGTCGTGATCCTCGCCCCGGTGATGATCCTCTTCATCCTCGTCCTGGTCGCCTTCGGCCAACTGGTCGACGGGCGCGGGGCGCTGGACGGCGCGGCCCGGGACGCGGCACGGGCCGGCTCCATCCAGAAGGACCACGCCACGGCCATGGCCGAGGCCCGCAGGGCGGCCGAGGCGAACCTCGACGACATCTGCTCCGGCCCGGTCACGGTGACTCAGACCAGCGCCGGCTTCGAGTCCGGCACCATCTTCACCGTCGAGGTGAGCTGCGAGGTACGGGGCCTGGCCATGCTCGGCCTGGACATCCCGACCCGCCTGTCGGCCAGCTTCAGCTCGTCGCTCGACCCGTTCAGGAGGGCGGCGTGAGTTACTCGGGTTTGCCTCGCGATGTCCGCGCAGGTCATCCCGGCCGACCTGCTTTTCTGCCGGGGGTCCGGGGGTCGTCCCCCGGGAAGACGCAGTATCTCGTACGGGGCGTGCTCGGCGTACGCGCATGGCTCGCCTCCCGCCGCGCCCATCTCGACGACCGCGGCTCGGGCGCCGGCGCGGTGATCATCTTCGCCCTGGTCTTCCTCTCCCTCTCGGCGTTCGTCATCGACGGCGGCCTGTCCATCTCCAAGCGTGAGCGCGCCGCCGACATCGCCGAACAGGCCGCCCGTTTCGCCGCCCAGGACATCGACCTCGAAGACCTCTACGAGAACGAGAACGGCGCCGCCCCCATCAACTTCCAGAACTGCAACGCCCGAGTGCGCGCCTTCGCCGCCGAGATGGACATGACCGGCGCCGACATCGCCGCCACCCACTGCGTCACGGCAACCGCCGTCGAGGTCGAGGTCGAGGTCCAGCTGACGTACTCGCCGGTGTTCACGGGGATGTTCTACGGCGGTGACGTGGTCGTACGGGGGCGGGCGGTGGCGGAGAACGAGGTGGGCTGACGGGCCGGTTACCCGGTCGTTGCCCCCGTCGGGGATGTCGGTGAACCGCGTGGCCTAAATTAGTCGTCCTGTACACCGTGGTCAGGTCAGCACCGGAAGCCCAGGGGGAGCACAGTGAGTGACCAGGAAGCCGACATCGACCGGATCAAGGAATGCGCACGATCACTCAAGCGCATCCACGACACCTTCGAGAAGCGCGGCAATCCGGCCAAGGGGTACGGCATCGGCGAGATCGGCTCGCAGAAGCTCCTGGACGCCTTCGACGAGTTCGACAGCAACTGGAAGATCCGCCGCAGAAAGCTGACGGAAGAGCTCAAGGTCCTGCACGAGATCACCAAGACGGCCGCGGAGTCGTACGAGCAGCTCGACCACGAGCTGGCCGAGGCGCTCCGGCGTGAGGACCGGCAGGGATCGGGCCAGGGAGGCGGAAGGTGAGCGGGTACCGTCCGGCAGCGCACCGCTGGGAGGTGCTCGGCGAGGGTTCCGACCCGGTCCCGGGCGATCCCTACGAGGTGGCGAGACTCGGCAAGGAACTGCGCAGGACCGCCGACGCCATCGAGAAGGAGGCCCGCGAGATCAGGGCCCTGGCGTCCGTCGAGAACTGGAAGAGCAAGACGGCCACGGAGTTCCGGGGCTCCGCCGAGGAGGCGGGCGACAAACTCCGCAAGGCCTTCAAGCGCTACGACGAGGCCGCCCAGGCTCTGGGCACCGAGGTCGTCGACGGGGTGTGCAGCAACGAGTACGCCTCCGAACTGCTCCGCGCCCAGCAGATGGCCGACAAGGCGCTCACCGACGCGGAGGCGGCGCAGGGCGACCTGACCGCCGCTCAGCGCTCTCTGGACGGCCAGCCGGACGACACCCCCAAGGACGACCCGGACTCCAAGAAGTACGAGCGGCAGAAGGAGAACGCGTCCTCGGCCCTGTCGGACGCGAAGGACGCGCTCCAGGCGGCCAAGGAGATCCGCGACCGGGCCGCCAAGCTCGCGGCCGACGCCATCCACGACGTCATCGAGGACGACGGCCTCAAGGACGGCTGGACGGACAAGTTCAAGAACTGGGTGCACGAGAACGCCGGCTGGCTCAAAGAGATATCCAAATGGGCGGGGCGCATCGCGATGTGGGCGGGTATCGCGGCCCTTGCCCTGGGCTGGATTCCGGTCATCGGGCAGGCCATCGCCGCCGTGGCCAACGTGGTCGCCCTCGCGGCGGGAATCGTGGCCCTGGCCGTCGACCTTGTGCTCGCCCTGGGCGGCGAGGGCAGCTGGAAGTCCGTGTTCCTCGACGCGGTGGGCGTGGCCACGTTCGGTCTGGGCCGCGCGGCCATGGCGGGTGCGAAGGGCGTGGCAGCGGGCACCAAGGCACTGGCCCGCAGCAATCTGTTCAAGACCGCGGTCGCGTCCGGCATGAAGACGAACAAGGCGTGGAACCTCGCCAACCGCGGCGCCCAGGGAACGGTCCGCGGCAGGAACGCGGCGCAGGCCCTGGCGAACATGCCCAAGGGGAAGCTCCCCACCTGGAGCAACGTCAAGGAGGGGTTCAGCCCGGTCGCGATGTACCGGGATACCGTCGACGGCGTGAAGACGATCGCGAACGCGTTCTCCAAGAAGGGGTGGCGCGACGGACTCGGGGGCATGGCGGCGCCGCGCTCGGCGGGAACCCTGGACCCGGATCTGGCCAGGGCCGCGGCGGAACTCGACGGCATCGCTCCGGCCGCACAGGGGATGTCGGACGTCGGCAGGGCCGTGAGCAACTTCTACGGCCAGACCAACGTCTGGACGGGCTCCACCGCCACAGGCGTCGTGGCCGGTGCCGAGGGCGCGTACGGCGCGGTGACGTCTGTGGCCGACCGGGTCACGGGATGATTCCCGAGCCCGCTCTCCGCCCCGCCGGTTCCCGCGGCCCCGGACTCGAACTGTGCCGCACGTCCCGGTTCTGTCTGGACGGCGGTGACCTCGTCCTGCGCACCCGTGCCCGGACGGTCCGCCACCAGGTGGGAGAGAAGGGGATCGCGCGTGCCGTCTTCATCGACGCGGGCGGCGACGACAAAGAGCGTATGGGGCCGACGACCAGTGGCCCATGGGGAGAGGTCCAGCTGCAGGACCGGAACGGGGCGCTGGTCGGCTGGTTCGACATTGAGGGCTGGCTGCCCGAGTCGCCCGTGCTGCCGAAGCGAACCGTCCAGGGTGAGCAGTTGCTCAGCCGTACGGGCGTGGCTGATCTCCTCAAGTCCGCGGGGATTCCCCTGCACGTGGTGCGGGACAGGAATGATCCCTTGGTGGCTCCGAGGACTCGCCGAGGGGGAAGCGGATTTCTCGGACCGGGCAAGGCTTTCCCGAGCTGGTACTGGTATGTGCGCGCCGTCGCCGGAATTGTCTGGTTCGCCGCGATCACGGTGATCATTTTCTCTGGCTCGGAGGCTCCCTGGCTTGTCGTCCTGTCCGCCGCTGCCGCCTTCGTCGCTCCAGTGGCACGGCTGGCTCTCAGGGGCTGGACCCGACTGCGCCTGCGGCGTTGTGAGCCCGCCGTACGGGAGCGCATCAAACCTGCGCCCGCGAGTGGTCTGGGAGCGACCGTCAGGTTCTGCCGGGACACCGAGCTGCGGGTGCAGGACAGGGATCTGGTCCTGCGTGACGTGGGCGGGCAGGAGTACTGGTTTCCCCTGACCGGCCCGTATGCCCTGAAGTCCCTGGTTCTCGTGCGCGAGCGGTCGGGAACGAAGGTCGGCGTCGAACTCCGCGGTCCCGGCGAGCAGGTGCGTGCCGTGCTGCCATGGGGTCCGTGGTTCGGCGGCCAGGGGGGCGCGGACGGATGGTCACGCCTGCGCCGGGCGGCCGCGAGGCTGTCCGTGTCCGAGCGCGACCTGAGCGGGAAGGTGATGTGGCCCAAGGGACCGACGCTCGGTTCCCAGCCGTTGCCCGCGTCCGGGGGGACCGCCCGCCGGTTGTCACGCTTCCCGAGCACCATCGCCGGGGCGTCCTCAACCATGGTCATGGCCCTCGGCTCCTTCTTCTCCCTCACGCTGGGACTGCGGATCGAGGCGGAGCACCCAGGTCCCGCGGCCGCCGCGATCCTCATGGGAGCGCTCGGCGCCGTACTCCAGGCGACGCCCTACGCTGCCCACCAACTACGCGGCCGACTCCGGCTCGACCGGCCGGCCCCAGAACAGGCACCGACGGAGTGACGCGCATGAACCAACCCCAGGAGACCGCTTCTTCTCCGGACTCGTCTCCGGACTCGTCTCCGGGCTCTTCTCCGGACTTCTCTTCGGACTCCCTTCCGGACTCCCTTCCGGATTCCTCTCCGGGCGACTACCGGCTGCTGCTGCCCGAGGGCTGGTTCCGGATCCTGCTGGACCCCGAGCAGCGCGACAAGTCGATCGAGGCGCTGGTGGAGCGCCAGTTCCACGGCATCGACAACGCGCCGCACCTCAAGGACGACCTCCGCAAGGACATGCGGCGCCGCGCCGCGAAGGCCCACCGCAGCGGCGGCATCGAGTTGTACCTCAGCCTCCAGGAGGCCGGCCCGTTCACGATCCCGGCCTCGCTGCTGATCACCCTTGCCCCGCTCCAGCGCGCCGAACCGTTGCCGCTCGAAGCGCTGGCGCAGGCCCTCGCCGAGCAGGACACCGCGAAGGAAGCCTCCTTTCCGCTCGCGCCGCCGGAGGTGGGCATCGTGGACCTCCAGTCGGGCCAGGCGGTCCGCGTCCGGAAGCTGACTCCGCAGGGCGGCGGGAGTGCGTCGGAGCGTACGTACTCCTCCGTCTCGGTGGAGTACCACGTCCCCGTCCCGGGAACGGCGGCGTTCCTGCTGCTCACGTTCTCCACCCCGCTGGAGCCGATCGCCGACGCGATGGCAAGCCTGTTCGACGCGATCGCCGACTCGTTGATCTGGACGGAGTGACCACGACATGACCGACGACCTGTCGAACCTCGGCCTGGAGTGTTCGGAGGACTGGGTGCCCTTCCCCGTCACGGACACCGTGGACCTCGACTACTGGGCCAAGTACCAGGCGGAGGAACTCGTCGAACGGTACGCACGGGACGGCCGGCAGGGCGATGCCCACCGCCTGGCCCGAAGCCTCAAGCGCGCGGCGGCCGACAGCCGTACGCGTGACCCGCTCGGCGCCTTCGGCTGGTACCTGAGTGGTTATTACGACCCGGCCGCCATCCTGGAACTCGACGCCATCCACCCGGACGCCACGGTTCCGGACATCACCCTCTCGTGGCTGACCGAGCACATGACCGTACGGGATTTCGGCGAACCGGACGTCCGCCAGGTACGCCTCCCGCTCGGCGACGCCGTACGCATCCGCCAGAACGTCATCGGCGAGAAGAAACGGCTCTTCGGCTCCCGCCCCGTGATCCGCATGCTCTACTACGGCGTCCGCCCGGACACCACCGACCTGGCCGTCACCATGCTCGTCTCCTGGACCGAACCGGTACTCGACGAACCGGCCGAGCAGATCGTGGACAACATCGCGCGGACGCTGTCGCTGTGACAGGGAGGGGCGTGTCACAAGGCCACTGTCGCCGGAAGTGCCTGCCCGCCCGCTTGCTTGCCTGCCACCGCTGCTCCTCCCACGCCGACAGGGCCGCTGGTCAGCGGAACATGCCCGGGCCACGGCGTCGGCCACCCCCGGTGTGTCCTGAGGAACGCCGGTCGCGGATCGCCACGAACACGCCCAGCAGGACGACCGCGATTCCGGCGGCGACGGCGGGCGACGGGATCTGGCCGAGCCATACGGCGGCGAGGAGGGCGGCGCCGGGGACCTCCAGCAGGGAGATCGTGGCGACCGTATGCCCGCCCAGGAACTTCAGGGAGCGGTTGAAGAGGGTGTGGCCGACGAGCTGGCCGCAGACCGTGAGGGCGGCCAGCAGCAGCCAGGTGCGGGCGGAGTAGCCGGACAGGGCGCTGCCCGAGACCAGGCACGACACAAGCAGGACCCCCGCCGCCCAGGCGTAACTCGCCCTGGCGTACGTCGTAGTGTCCACCAGCTTGCGCGCGGACTCCCCGACCGCGAGATAGGCGGCCATGCACAACGCCCCGGCCAGCGCGAGCAGATCCCCGGTCAGGGCCGTGGACGAGGCCCGGAAGTCGGCACCGCCGATCAGGAGCACACCGCCCAGGGCCAGCGCCATCCCGGCCCACACGTGCCCGCCGAGTGCGACGCCGCGCACGTACGCGAGCAGCCCGGACCACAGGGGAGCCGTACACACCAGCGCGGTCGAGGCGGCCACCGATGTCATGGTGAGGCTGGGTATCCAGGTCGCGAAGTGCCCGGCGAGGAAGACCCCGGACAGCGCGGACAACCACACCGCACCCTTGCCCGTCCCCCGTCGGCCACCAGGCAGGACCGCGCTGCTCCACAGCACCGCACTCGCCGCGGCGTTCCGCCAGAACGCGATGGCCAGCGCCGGAGCCGTCGCGGCCGCGGCCAGCGGGCCGGTCGCCGCCACCCCCAGCACGGCCAGCCCGAGCAACACGAACTCCCGCGCCGGAAGCCGCCCCGAGGAGGCAGCCAGGTCCTCGCTCCCGGTGCCGGAGATCCCCGCTCCTGCCGTGCCCTCCGTGCCGCTCGTGTCCCTCGTCATGCCCCGAAGCTAGCGACGGGCGGCACGGGCAGGAAAATGCGTACGCGCCGTGGCCCATACGCCACGCGTATGAGCCCAGCTCACCTCAGGAGGCGTCGCTCCCGCCGCCCCTCTTGTCCTCCGTCTTGACCGCCTTCTCGACCTGTCTCGCGAGCTCCTCGTCGAGCTTCTTGAACTCGCGGACGACGGCGTCGGACATGTCGGCGAGCGCGTCGAGCTGCTGGGTGATGTCCTCGCGGCCGTCCTCCCAGTTGGACTCGAAGTCCTCCAGCGCGTCGTTGACGCTGCCGTCGCCGATGTCTTCCTTGTACGACTCGAAGAGCTTCTTGGTGTGGTTCAGGCGGGTCTTGAGGGAGCGCAGCCGACGTCCATAGCCCTCCAGCTCGGTCAGCGGGAGCGCGAGGTCGCTCTTGCCCTTGCCTTTGCCCATGCGTCCGTCCCCCAGTCGTGCCTCGTAGTCTGATCGGCACCGTACAACGGAACGAGGCCGGTACGGGTGATCGAGTGAACGGGGTGGAGGGACGTCATGGCCCGCTATATGGAGACGCTCACGGTGCAGCGCGGAGGCTTCCGGATCAAGGTGCCCGAGTCGTGGTGGGAGTTCGACGTGCGCCCGGAGTCGCGGGACGACTCGATCCGGCGCATGGTGAGCGAACGCGTGGACCGCAGCCCGGAGCTGGCCAAGTACCGGGACACCTATACGACGTTCCTGCGGAAGGCGGCGGCGGACGCCTGGAAGTCGGGTGCCCTGTACTGCGGTTGCATGGCCGAGAGCTTCGGCGGAGACACCCCGATCACCGGCTCCGTCACCGTCTCCCTGGTCGGTGGGCGCTCCCAGTCCGGTGAGCCGTTGTCGACAGATCCGACGGTCATCGCGGGCCAACTCGCCGTCAAGGAGGCGAAGAAGGACGGGGACTCCTGGCGCAAGGTGACCATGGTCGACATCCCCGGCCTCGGCCCGGCGGCACGCACGTACGGCATCGAGGACATCGCCGTACCCGGGGACGAGCTCAACCGCACCATCCGCGCTGTGCTGATGCAGACGTTCATCCCCGTGCCGGGGCAGGAGGGCAAGGTCGCGCTGGTGGCGGGCAGCAGCCAGGTGCTGGACCTCGCCGACTCGTTCTTCGACATCTTCGATGCGATCACGTCGACGTTCCGTTTTGTGGACTGACCTGGCGGAAGTCGAGGTCTGTCCTGGTCAGGGCCATGGCATCTGAAGACAACACCACAGATCTGATCAGACTGTCGGATGGCGATAACACCTTCCGCGTGCACGGCAGTTGTCGCCGTCGGCGCAGGAGGCCCTTCGGATGCGGGCGGTGGCCGCGTTGGTCGGAGGCCGGACTCGCGAGGATGTCGCGGCGGCGTTCCAGGTCTCACTCAAGGCGGTGGACGGCTGGTGGGCGAAGTGGCTTGCAGGGGGGCGCGAGGCGCTCGTGGCCCAGCCGCGTGGGCGTCGGGTCGGCGAGCATCAGGTTCTCGATGCGGTCGAGCAGCAGGCGATCCGGCAGGCCGTACTGGATCACCGCCCCTGTGACCCGGGGCTGGCGGGGCAGCTGTGGACCCGTGCCGGGGTGGGGGATCTGATCGCGAAGCTGTACCGGGTGCGGCTGACCGAGCAGGGCGTGGGCAAGTACCTGCGTCGGTGGGGGCTGTCGTTCCGGCGGCCGGACAAGCGGGCCGTCGAGCAGGACGCGGAAGCGGTCCGCGTCCGGCGGGAGGAGACGTGGCCGGCGATCCGTGCGAAGGCGAAGGGCGAGGGCGGCGAGGTGCTCTTCGCCGACCAGGTGGGCATCCATTCCGACCAGGTCACCGGTCGCACCTGGGGTGAAAGGGGACGCACACCGGTCGTGTGCCGCAGCGGCAACCGGTTCTCGGTGAACGCGATGTCTGCGATCAGTGGCAAAGGCCGGATGCACGTCATGGTGTTCACCGAGACCTTCGACGCCGACGTGATGTGCCGCTTCCTGGACCGGCTCGTAGGCCACTTCGACCGCAAGGTGCGCCTCGTCGTGGACGGTCACTCCGCACACCGCTCCCGCAGGGTCCGCGCCTGGCCGGCCGGTCACCCGGACCGCATCGAGCTGCATTTTCTGCCGTCGTACTCGCCGGAGCTGTACCCCGAAGGTTCTTCCACCAGCGCCAGCGTCAGCCGCACATCGTCCGCGGCTACTTCGGCGGCCCACACGTCCGCTACATCCTCGAATAGAACCCTTTGAGTTTCGGATCAATACCTCGCCGCCACCCCCGCCGGAACGATCCTCCTCCGCGAAAGCGACGAACCGGAAACCTTCCTCGCTACCGGCCCCCTCCAACTCGGAGCGCTGATAGCAGCCCTGCAACCCACGCCATCCTCGGCCGAACATGAATCAGTCCACCGCAGATCTTCTGTTACGCGGGCCGACGGGACTGCGCGCAAGGCCACTGCGGTCAGGACGGATCGCACTACAGGACACACTCGGACATCAGCACCATCGCCCACGTCATCGTAGTCGTTGTTGTGTGCAAAAAGGCGCGGCCCGGCATACATGGAGTGCCTATGGATGCGGGCGATCGTGGGGCCGTGAGTACGGTTCCGCTGCCTGCCGTCAGACCCCTCTCAGACATGAAGAGGCCCCGCCGGAGATCATTTGCGGCGGGGCCTCTTCATGTTCGACGAGCGATCATTCGCCCATCATTCACCTCTTCTTTCGGGCAACCTTGAGATCCAGGTCAAGGGTGCTGAGCCGGACCGGATCGCGCTGGTCGTCAAGCACGACGACATGAAGCGAATTGCCTACGACAGAGGATCGATCATCTGAAGGCCAGGCAGGGGCCTTGGTGTTGTCGATCAACCCTCGAGTCCCGTCCTCGAACTCGACCTCCAGACCCCAGGGTCGAACCGCAACCACCGTGACATCGAACTCTTGGTGCAGCGTAACGTCCATACGCGTCATCCACCTCCCATGGGCAACCACGTGCGGTTCAGGGTGAGCGAGTTGAATTCCTTGAGCCGCTCGAACGGGATCTCGAATTCGATGCGCGGACTCCCCCCGGGTCCCTGCCAGTCATATCGCTTGGCCGTGTCGCCGAACCTCGCCAGGAATGATGGGTGCATATCGTATCTGATCATTCCAGGCGCATAAGGGCCACGCCCTTGGTACTCCTTGGCGACGCTCCTCTCGCCGAAGTAGATCTTGCCGTTGCTTCCCTCAACATTCTGCATGGCCGGGTTAGGGCCGTGCTCGAGTTCGAAGTCCTTGTCGGCGGTCTTCGGAGTCCTGTAGACGGGAATGGAATCGTCGCAATTGTGCACCAGCAACGGCGCAGTCCCCGCCAGCACGTAGTACGCGTGGATCCCGGTGATCGTCAGGTCGTGCGTGCGCTGCCGCTTGTCGAAGTGCCGGTTGGCCGTCACCTCGACCGTCTCGCCGGACGGGGTGTGCAGCGTCATGCCGGGCTTCAGGTCGCCAGCCTTGATCCACGCCTGCTCGGATTCCACCCAGAAGGGGTGGGTGGTCGTGGCGATCAGTGCCTGCGTCTTGCTTGAGGCGGTCTTCACCGTGAGGTCGGAGAAGTGCTTGTCGTCCTCGGTGACGATGGTGCCCGCGACCTCGCGAACGGTCGTCTTCCCCGTCTTCGGGTCGGTGACGGTGACCTTGTCACCGAGCTTCACCTTCTCGATGGGCTTGGTCGTGCCGTCGGCCAGCAGGACCTTCGTGCCGGGGAGGAAGCTGTGGCACTCGGGATCGGACTTCTTGCTCTTCTTGCGAGCCGCCGCCGCCTTCTTCCTGGCGTCGGCGAGTTTGTCGGCGGCCTTGGACAGCCCGGCCCTCGCCTTGCCCAGCGCCTTGTTCGCCTTGTAAAGGTCCTTCGCGCCGCCGATCAGGTCCCCGACCAGGCCGGTCACCCGCTTGGCGAGCTTGATGCCCTTGGACCAGTTCCACGGCGCCCCGTACTTCGCGAGGATCTTGCCCGCCAGACCACCCGCGAAGCTGCCCGCGATATTGAGCAGGGTCTCGCCGCACGCGCCGACGTCGCCGGTGGAGACGCAGTCCAGGGCCGCGTCGACGCCGAGGATGTCCCGGACGATCTTGACGAGGGCCTTGCCCGCCGACTTGATGCGCTGCTTGGCCGTCGACTGCTGGCTCTGGGCCACCGTCACATTCCGGGAGGCCGTGTCGTGGTCCGACTGGGCCTTCTCGACCTCGGTCTTGGGAAAGTACGGTTGGCCTCCCCGGCACTCGATCAGGCCCTCACGGCACTCCGGGATGATCAGGCCGCTGGGGTCGGCGTGCGTGACCGGGGAGTTGTTGGCGTAGGCGTAGCCGTTGATCTGCTGCGGCTGGGTGTAGTCGATGATCGGGTCGACGGATATGAATTTGCCCAGCTGTGGGTCGTATTCGCGGGCGCCCAGGTGGGTCAGGCCGGTCGAGGCGTCGATCGTGCCTCCGACGTAGCCCTTCTCCCCCGGCCAGGTGCCGGTCTTCTCGCCACGCTGCACGCCGTAGGGGTCGAAGCGGCGTTGCGAGATCGCGCCGGTCGCCGAGTCGATCGCCAGCTCACCCGTGCCGTGATGGTCGGACGCGACGAAGGACAGATTGCCGCCGGTGCGGACCGCGACGGTCTGGCCGCCGTACTGGTAGTAGCGGGTGGCCTCCTTCTTGGTGCCGTCGGCCGACAGCTTCAGCTCGGTGCCCGGCAGGTAGACCGTCGTGCCGGAGGGGTCCTTGCGCAGGACACGGTTGCCGGAGCCGTCGTACAGGTAGCTGGTCTTCGAGCCGTTCGCCTCGGTGACCTCACGCACCTTCCCGGTGTCGGTCCAGGCCAGGGACTGCGCGTTGCCGCCGATGGTGCGCTTGGTGGTGTTGCCCGCGTCGTCGTACTCGTATGTCGACTGCCGGTCCCCGGTCGGGGTCTTCTCGACGACCTTGGTGACCTGGTGCGGACCGTCACCCAGGGCGCCCGCGCCGCCGTACTCGTAGCCGCGGGTGATGTTCTTCGCCGCGTCCAGGCCGGTGTCGTGGACGGTCTCCGAGACGCGGTTGCCGATGGCGTCGGTCTCGTACGACTTCCAGTACGGGGCCGGGCCGCCCACCGCGCCCGACCCGGGGGCCGAGTCGCAGGCCTGCGGACCGCTGCCGTCCAGCGGTGCCACGGAGCCCCTGGAGCCGGAGCCCACCGCGGTCGCCGCCGAGGCCGCCGGGGTCCAGGCGTCCGACAGCCGCTGGCGGCTGTCGTAGGCGAAGCACTGCACGTCCGGCGCAGCGGAGTTCGCCGTGTCCGCGATGGACAGGACGTTGCCCGCCTGGTCGTAGGAGTAGTTCGACTCCTTCGCAGGGGCGGTCGCGCCGTAGACGTCGACCACCGAGCGGGTCAGCCGGTCGGTGCCCGTCTCGTAGTCGAAGGTCTGCCAGACCTTCTTGCCGCTGCCCCCGTACAGCTCCAGCTGCTGGAGGCGGCTGTTCTTGGAGTAGACGGTGTTGGTGACGTACGAGCTGGTGCCCGTCATCGTCTTCGGTCGCTGCAGGGCGTCGTACGTGTACGTCAGCGCTTCCGCCGGCAGGTCGCCGATGGCGGGCAGGCCGGTGCCCTGGACCGTGCCGTCGCGGTTGTACGTGGTCGAGAACACGTACGTACCGGCGAGGGAGCCCTGTGAGGCGGGGACCTGGTAGGCGGTCTTCAACGGACGGTAGAACTCGTCCCTCGACTGGACGGCCGTGCCGAAGTACTCCGTCGGCGAGACATAGCTCAGGAAGACGTAGGCCTGGCCCAGCGACCCCGCCCGGTCGTACCTGGTCTCGGTCAGCTTGGTGCCGGTGGTGGGGTCGCCCTGCCAGGTTGTGACGACGCGGCCGAGCTTGTCGTAGACCGTGGAGGTCTTCTTGTTGCGGCCGTCGTACGCGGCGACCGGACGGTCCAGTTCGTCGTACTCAGTGCGCGACGTGCCCGCGTCGGGGTCGACCGACTTGGTCTTGCGGCCCAGCTGGTCGTACTCGTACCGCCACACGTTGCCCTCGGCGTCGGTGACCGTCTCCAGCTTGCCCGCGGGCGTGAAGGTGTACTTCGTCGAGTCGTACGGCACACCCGCGCCCGGCGAGGAGCCCCGGTAGTGCCGGATCTCGGAGGTGTTGCCCTGGCCGTCGGTGACCGTCGTGGTGGGCACGCCGCCGGTCGGAGGGTCGACGTGGGTCAGCTCGCCGTCGTACCGCGTCGTCGTGCGCCACTGCTCGGCGCCCCCGACCGCGAAGATCTCGGCGGTGGTCCGGCCCAGGCCGTCGTACTCCAGCAGGCTCTGCGCGCCGACCTCGCCGTTGCGCACGAGCAGCAGCTCGTCCGAGGCCGCGCCCGCCGAGTTGTACGTGGAGTTGGTCTTCTTGATGTTGCCGGTGCCGCCGTAGAACGTGTCGGCGACCATGCGCGTGCCGCCCGGCCCCTCCGTCTGGATCTGGCGGGGGCGGAGCAGGCTGTCGTAGAGCTGGTACTCGGCGCCGTAGGAGCCGTCGTTCTCGACCTTCTGTGTCCTGATCGAGGTGACCTTGTCCTTGCGGACGTTGTACGTGTACTTGATGCTCGGCGTCTGGGACGTCTTCCGGTCCGCCAGCCACACCGAGGTCAGGCGGCCCAGGGCGTCGTAGGCGAGGTCGGTGCGCTTGCCGTTGGGGTCGGTCTGGCCGGTTGACATGCCCCAGGCGGGGACGTAGTCGGTGGTCGTGACGTGGCCGAGGGCGTTGGTGACGACCGTCTTCGTCAGCAGGCCGTTGGTCTGGGTGTAGGCGGTCTTCGTCTCGTTCTGCTCGGCGTCCTTCTGGGTCAGCGGGCGGCCGTAGGAGTCGTAGGTCGTGGTGCCCGTGACCTGGTACGTCGCCGTGGTGCCGTTGTGCGAGGTCAGCCGCTCGGTCTTGGTCGCGTCACCCTTGGTCGGCGCCGCGCCGAACGCTCCGCCGTCGTACGAGGTGCGCTCGTCCGCCAGGACCTGCGTCTTGCGATCCGGTGTGGCCGAGCAGCGGCCGGAGACCGCCTCGCTGCGTGCGGGCAGCGTGAGGATGTTCTTCGCCGCGTTGTCCGCGTACGTGGTGCGGGTGCAGGTGTCGTCCTTGGTGGTGGAGACGTCACCCTGGTCGTCGACCTTCAGGACGCGGCCAGTGCCGTTGGAGGTGTCGTACGTGGTCGTGGACTTCGTCTCGCGCCAGGTTCCGTCGGACTTGAGGTTGAAACCGCGGCCGGTCCGGGTACGGACGATGACCGCGCGGGTGGTGCCCCAGCTCTTGGTCTGGGTGGCCGTGTAGTGCTTCCAGGGAGTGTTGATCGTCTTGGAGATCAGCTTGCCGCCGTCGTAGGCGGCCGTCTCCAGCTCGTGGCCGGTGAACTCCTCCGCGTCGGTGTACGAGGCGCCGGTGGAGTCCTTCACCGTCACCGACCGCGTGCCGCCGGAGGAGTTCTTGTCGCCGTCCATGCCCTGCATGAACGTGTGGTCGACCCGGGTGGTCTGCTTGTCGGCGGTGCCGCTGGTGACGGTGACCTTGCCGTAGCCCTGCCAGCCGCCCCACGTGAGGTACTTGGCGTCGGTGATGCCGTCCGGCTTCGCCTTACGCCAGGCGGCGTCGCCCTGGTAGTCGTAGCGGGTGACCATCTGGTCGCTGCCGCCGGTGCGGTCGGTCTCGATGACCGCCCCCACGACGTACTTGTGGAACCAGTCCGTGATCGGGTCGATGGAGCCCGGTGGGGCCCACTTCACGGGGTAGCAGCGCTTGGTGGACTCGCCCGGCCTGGGCAGCGTGGCCTTGGTGCAGTCGGCGGGCTTGTAGTTGACGTCGAGCTGGGCGCCGGTCTCGCTGAGGACCATCGAGAGCCGGTAGCGGTGGAAGGGCGCGATGTTGTCGCCGATGGCGTCGACGCGGTTGGCGAGCTGCTCGCCGAAAAGGTCGACGGTGGGCAGCTTCGCGGCGGTACCGACCCGGCCCTCGTGGGAGATCTTCGACAGCCACAGGGTCTTGGAGTCGTCGCCGTTGTCGGTGAACAGGTGCGTGAAGGCCCAGGCGTCCACGTCCGTGTAGGTCGTGGCGTCCTTGCGCATCTGCGTGACGACCGACGTCAGCCGCTTGGTGGTGAAGTAGGTCTGCACGGGCGAGGTGCACTTGGTGCCGGCCTTGCACTCCTGATCGACCGGGACGTCCGGCCAGTGGGAGGCGTTGGCCTTGGTGCGCTTGCTCGCCGCGCAGTCGAAGCCGGCCGTGGGCAGGCAGCGTTCGGCGGTGTTGAAGACGACCCGGGCCGGGGCCTTCGCCGCGTAGACGTTGCCGTCCCGCTGACCGTAGTCGATGCGCTTGAGGTAGCCGCCGCGGTGGTACGCGGTGCCGTTGACGTCCGTCTTCCCGTTCAGCGCGTAGTGGTTGGTCTCGCGCCCGTAGTAATAGGACATCACGTTGCCGTGGGTGTCCTTGACGTAGTCGAGGCTCCACCGCCAGGCCTGCTTGCAGTGGGCGCTGCTGAAGGTGGCGTTGTAGCAGGGCTCACCGGAGTCGTCGCCGAAGACGGGGGCCGTCCAGGCGGAGTTGGTCTCCTCGTTGCCGGAGGCCCAGCCCGGCAGGCGGTTCCGCCCGAAGTGGTACTCGGTGCCTTCCGGGGTGGTGATGCGCCAGTGCTCACCGTTGTTGTCGCCGTTGGTGGCGCCGGTCAGCCTCTCGACCTTGGTGCCGTCGTCGCCCGACATGTGCCACTTGCCGGTGGTGTCGTCC
Organism: Streptomyces sp. NPDC002845; assembly: GCF_053591955.1. Taxonomy (NCBI): domain Bacteria; kingdom Bacillati; phylum Actinomycetota; class Actinomycetes; order Kitasatosporales; family Streptomycetaceae; genus Streptomyces; species Streptomyces sp. NPDC002845. Next base: position 45,388 of record NZ_JBSFUU010000033.1, read on the forward strand.
TTGACCAGCTCGCCGGCGTTGCCGTTGAGCATGATCGTGGCGTTGTCGTACGCCCAGCACTGCTCGCCGGAGTTGCTGTGGCCGTCGTCGGAGCAGGGCTTGTAGCGGCGCTCGATGTAGCCGGGGTCGTAGGAGAAGCCCTCGCCGAGCCAGGAGCCCTGGTTGTTGGTGGCCGAGGTGCGGCCGTCCGCTGACTGTGAGGAGTAGCCGAGGCCCACGGTGGGGGCGAGGCCGCCCGGGGTCGGGACGGTGCGCAGCGGGTAGTTCCAGCTGAACCCGCCGGAGGAGGTGGCGACGCTCCAGCCGGCCGACGGGGACAGGGCGGTCGCCTTGTACGTGCCCTGCGCGCTGGAGGGGCCTGCCGCGACCGCGACCAGGGAGGTCGCGTCGGCCGCCATGGTGGAGACGCCCTCGGCGGGGGCCGGGGCGGCGGTCACGTCGGCGGAGACGGTGCCTGTCTTCGCGTCGTTCACCGTCGGCAGCACCTTGGGCTGCTCCGGGCAGTCCTTGCTGCCGGGAACGGCGACGGTGGCACAGGACGGGAGCTGGACCAGACGCAGGCGGGAGGCGTAGGAGCCGCCGTAGCCCTCGGCGAACTCCGAGTAGTCGACGGACAGGCGGACCTCGGCCGCCTTCTCGCCGCCGTCCGCCCGCTCGACGCCGAGCAGGACGCCGGCGCCGAGCTGCGCGGCCCGCTCGGGGTCGAGGACGTCGACGCGCACCTTGCCCGGTGCCTCGGCGGCCTGCTGCTTGCCGGTGGCCTCGGTCTTGGCAGTGGTCTTGGCGCTGGTCTTGGCCTGGGGTTTGAGGACCTTGACGGGCAGGCCGCCCACCTCGGCGGTGGCGCCTGTCTTCACCTCGGCGCCGCCCTGCCCGGGCCACACCGCCTTGTCCAGCCCCTTGACGGCGGCCTTGCGGGCCGGGTCGGAGGGGCGGGATTTCGCTTTCGCGTCGGATCCCTTGGCGGGATCGCCGTCGTCCTGGACGCCGGGGCGGCTGGTGCGGCCCCGGTCGCCGTCGTCGAGCACCACTGCCTGGACGGACGATGCGGACAGCGCGAGCGAGAGCCCGAGCACCGTCGCGACGACCGTCTGTCTGGGCATGCGGCTGCTCAGTGAGCGGCCACGGAAGAGCATGGGACAACTCCCTGGTCTGAGGAGAAAGTCATGGAGAGGGCGGGTGTGCCGGGCACCGACGGGCCCGGCACACCTCGAAATTGGCGGTGCGTCACATATCAGGCACTGCCGTCAGCTGCGCCATCTGCTGCACCGCGACCGGGTCGGCCGCCCCGCTGTAGGCGCGCACTTCGTCGACGGCGCCGGCGAAGTGCTCGCTCGCCCCGCGCAGCGAACGGCCCACCTGCAGACCGCCGGTGGCGGACCACAGGGTGTCGTTCTTGCCGTAGGCGTCGGCGACGAGCTGGCCCTGGACATAGAGCCGGATCGAATTGGCGAAGGCGTCGTAGACGACCGCGAGGTGCTGGCCGGAGCCGCCGGTGTCGGGCAGTTCCTGGTCGTCGGTGAAGGTGACGACCTCGGCGGTGGCCGTGTCGGTCTTGGCGACGGCCAGCTCCCACTGGCCGGTGGCCGCCTGGTAGCGGACCTGGACGCGGTTGGTGTTGGCGCCCGGCAGGGACAGCACCGTCTGCGACTTCTCCGGGTCCAGCGAGGTGAGCTGGGCGCGGGCCGTCACGGTGAAGCTGCTGTTGCCGAGGACTGGTGCGGTGGCGGTGGACGCGTAGTCGCCGTCACCGTCCAGGACCAGGTGGCCGTCGCCGACCAGGGCCGCGATGTCGAACAGCGGGTCGGCCGGGCGGTAGATGGCGGCATTGCCCGCCAGGGTCAGCGCCTGCCCGCCGCCGGTCTCGGCGGAGGCACCACTGGCGGCGTCGTCGAGCTGCCAGTAGCCCTTGCGCTGCGGCTTGACGGTCATCAGCTCGGCGACCTGGCCCGCCGGCAGGACACGGGCGAAGACACGGACCTCGGCGAGGTCACCCGTGAAGTTGTCGCGGTAGCCGCTCTTGGCCGTGGTGCGGCCGATCTGCAGCGGTCCGTACGACTTCCAGGTGGACCGGCGCGAGGCGGAGCCCTTCAGGTCCTTGTTGATGTAGAGCTGGAGCTGTGGGCCCCCGCTCTTCTGCGCGTCGTACACGCCGGTCAGCAGCACCCACTGGTCCTTGACCACGGACACTCCGGTGGAGACGGCCTTCCACTCGCCGAGCGAGTCCACGTCGTTGACCGGGACGGCGAACTTCCAGGTCTTGGCGGACGCGTCATAGCCGAGGGTGAAGCCGGGCTCGCCGGTGCCGTCCTGGCTGACGACCGTCATGTCCTCGTCCAGCGCGGTGGGCCGCACCCAGGCGCTGACGCTGAAGCTCTTGGCGGTGTCGAGGACGGTCTCGCTCGCGTCGAGATAGGCCTCCGCGCTGCCGTCGAAGCGGGCCGCGGCGTCGGCCTTCCCGCCCGGGCCCTCCACGCCGAACGTGACGGCGCCGCCCGCCGTCGCCGAGTACTGGCCGCTCTCGTCGTGGGCTGCCGCGCTGCCCGCCGGGTCGGCGAGGTTCCATTGGCCGACGACCGGTTTGCCCTCGGTCACCAGGAACTCGTAGTGGGCCTTGGCGCTTCCGTGCCCGGCCTTGTCGACGGCGATCACGTCGACCCAGTGCCGTCCGGGACGGGTCGGCACCCACTGCACGGAGACGGAGCCTCCCGCCCTGGACGGGGTGACAGTGGTCGCCGGAGAGGCGTCACTGTCGAAGGCGTACCGGTACTTGACGACGTCGGTGTCCGGGATGGAGTCGTTGGGGTTGGGCGCGAAGGTGAAGGTGCCGTAGGTGCCCACGCCGTCGTGGTAGACGGTGTCGGACGGGTACTGCTTGGACAGCACGTTCGGCTTGCCGGGCCACGTCTTGTCGTAGATGAACTCGCAGCGCTGTGCGGGGTCGCCCGCCCAGCTCCACGGGCCGTAGCCGTCACCGTCGTAGGCCCGCGCGCTCCAGTAGATGACGGTGTTCTGCGGGATCGACGACTTGACGGTGTGGGTGAACCTCGTCTTGCTCGTCGGGGAGAGCCAGTCCCGAGTGGTGTACGTGTATGAGCCCGGGTTGCTTCCCTCCCACTCCACCTTGAACTGGACCTTCACCTTGTCGGTCCGGCCGTTGCCGTGGTCCGGGTCGCTCGCGATGGCCTGCAGCTTCGGCGGGACGTCGGTGTACTCGCGGCCAGAGCCCCACTTGCACAGGCCACCGGGGTCGGTGAACATGTCGGACGTCTTGATCTGCCGCGGCAGGTTGTTGTACTTGATCGACAGGTAGGCGTTGCCGCAGATCCGCTTCCATTCGGCGAAGCGGGACTCGTCGGCCGCCCGCAGCCCCAGCGTCATCGAGCTCCAGTTATTGGCTGCGGCCGTCTTGATCTCGCTGGTCAGCTCGCCGTCCTCGAAGTGCAGGTTGGCCTGGCTGGAGCAGGAGGTCGGGGAGATCGCCTTGTCGACGGTCCGGAGATGGTCGTCCCAGTCGTCCTTGGTGTTGGACCAGTTGCTGGACGAGGTGATCTTGTAGTTCTTGCCGCCGATGCGGTAGAGCCGGATGGGCTCCGCGGTCGGCTTGGCGCTGTAGATGTGCGCCACCCGGGCGGAGAAGGTCGCGCCCAGGATCTGCTTCCCCTTGTAGAAGGACAGCGGCATGGTGAACAGCACGCGGCGGACGCCGACGCCGTTGCAGGAGACGGGGTTGTAATCGGTGGGGCATCTGCCCACACCCGCGCTGCCGGAGTACTTCCAGTCCTGCTCGCTGGACATCCCCGACATGACTCCGGTCCAGGCGGTACGCGAGGTGGTGCGCTGGATCGGGTCGATGACGACGGGGAAGACGGTGTCCTCGCCCTTGAGGAGTTTCTGGTCGGGGATGAGGCTCAGCTTGTCCCTGGTCACCTCGACGTCCAGGGGTGCCACGCGTCCGCCGCCGCCCGGGCCCTCCAGGGCGGCCTCGGGGGCCTGCTCGGCCTCGGGGCCGGCGGTGGCGGGCGCGTCCGTGCCCGCGGCCGCTGCCTTCAATACCTTCGCGACGGCCTTGGGGCCCTGGCTCTTGGTGGCAGCCTCTTCCACGGCGGCCGAGTCCCACATGGTGGGCTTCGCGGCCTGGAAGACGGTGCCGCCCACCGCGGAGTCCTCCGCGACGATCGCACCGGAGGCGTCCTCCGCGACCTTCAGCCCGTCGGTCGTCATACCCAGGTCGAGCCGGGTCAGCCTCGGGTCGGCGGCCGCCTCGGGCGTCTTGACGACCAGCAGGTGGCCGAAGCCGTCGGCCTCGGCCCGGACGGTCAGGTCGACGCCGGGCAGGGCGTCGACGTAGGTGGCGGTGTCCCCTTCGACCCGCGGTGCGGGAAGCTTGCCGTACGACCAGGTCAGGGCGAACTCGCGGCCCACCCGCCGCATCGTCACGAACGGCTTGCCCGCCTGCCCGGAGGAGAAGCTCAGGTCGACGGTGGCGGCCTTCGGCCCCCAGCTGCCGTCGGCCCGCTTCACCAGCGTCTCGTCGATGTCGACCCACTTGCCGTCCTGGACCGTGCGGACAGGCTCGGTGTACTCGCGGGCCGTGAAGGTGCCGTCGGGCTCGGCGAAGATCTCCCTGCGTTCGGTGCGCAGTCCGACGACCTCGGTCTTCTTGCCGCTCTCCTTCGCGGCGGCCATGGCCTGTTGCTCGGTCTGCATCGGCTGATCGGCGGCGGTCGGCGCCTGGTCCTGCGCCGAGGATCCGCCATTGCCGGGGAGGACCGCCGAGCCGGCCACCACCGCGCCGGTGACGGCCGCCGCCACGGCGGCACGCAGCGCGATGCCTCGCCGTATCGGTCTGTGTCTGTCTGCGGACACGCGTCCACTCTCCAGTCGGTTCATGTCTGTCTCAGAAGTCCGGTCGCCGGAACGCCTGGTCCGGCTGGTTGTGCCCCTCGCTCGACGGGGCGTCGACGGACCGTCGCGTGAAGGCGGCGCCACCCTCGGGGGTTGCCGCCTTCACCGGGTCGTGCGTCATAGCCGGCATCGGATGTGCGAGTCCGACGAGCGTGGATACGTCGTCGACGAGCGTGGAGGCGTCGTCAGCGGACAGTGGCGCCGAAGGCGACGCCGGTCGCCGGAATGCCGCCCTCACCGGGCTTGAACGTCTGGGTCGGTGCCCCGCCGGAGGCCACGTTCCACGGGAAGCCGTAGACCGCCCGTCCCTCGGCCGGGCCGTAGGGGACACCCACGTACAGCCGCGAGGGTGTGGCGCCCAGGGCGAGGCCGGTGAGCATGCGCGGCGCGGCCGCGGACGGGATGCCGTACCCGGGGTCGATCCACTGGTCGGAGGCGCCGGGCGCGCCGACCAGCGGGACGATCTGGACGCCGCCCTTGTCCGGGTTGTCCTCGGACCACTCCTCGCCGGGCACGCCGATCGCGACCCTGGTGGTCGTGGCGGTGGAGGTGGCGTTCGGGGAGGTGTTGACGGCGGCGAGCCGCCGGCCGAACTGGTCGCCGGCGTCCGCCTCCTCGTGCATGTCCGCCGAGTTCTGGTCGATCCAGGCGGTCTGGGTGAAGGTGCCGCTCGCCGTGAGCCGGAAGACCTGGACGGCGCCCGCGTCGACGGTCGTCGACAGGTCCTCGCCCGGGACACCTACCGCGAGCAGCGACTCGGTGGTGGAGGTGGCGCCGGAGGGCCGGTACGGAACCATGGCGAGCGCGGCGCCGAACTGGTCGCCGACCTCCTCGGCCCCGCTGATCACATCCTGGTCCTGGCCGAGTCCGCCGAGCGGCTTCGGGTAACCGGAGGTGAGCGTGTGGTTGAACCAGGCGACGCCGCCGGCGAAGGTCGTGGTGCCGAGCGCCTCGCCGGGCGTGCCGACCGCGAAGTGGGTCGGGGTCGCGGCGAGCGCGCTGCCGAAGCGGTCGTCCTGCTCCACGACGCCGGGCACGGCGCCGGCCTTGTCGGTGTCCTGGTGGACGAAGGTGACCTTCTGCGCGGTGCCGCTCACGTAGTAGAAGCCGCCCGCGTCCTCGACGGTGCCGATCGACTCGCCGGGACTGCCGATCAGCAGGAACGGCGCACCGCTTGAGGTCTTCCCGGCCGCGACCGAGTAGCCGACCCAGTCGTCCGTCTCCGCGCCGCCGCCCAGAGCCTTGTCGGTGCCCTGGAAAAACTCCTTCACGCCCTTGCTGTCGGCGTTCAGCCCGCTCGTGGAGCCGTAGATCACATGCACGGCCCCGGAGTCGGGCACGGTGCCGATGTCCTCGTACGGAGAACCGACCACCAGGTCGCTGCAGCCGTCGAGGTCGGCGTCGTAGACGGCCAGCGCGTGGCTGTACTGGTCACCCGCCTCGGGAACGCCCGGTATGCCGGGCGTGGACTGAGAGAGCGTGAAAGTGCCCTTGCCGCCGCCGTAGACGATGTGCACCACACCCGCCTTCGGCACACCGTCGACGGTCGCCTCCGGGTCGGCGATCGCCGTGTCCCTGACTCCGTCGCCGTTGAAGTCCGATTCGGCCCCGGAGGGGCACGCGACGGCGGCCGCGGCAGGCGTACCGCCGGTGCCGATCCCCCAAGCCAGAAATGTCCCTGTCAATACAGTGGCAGCACTGCGCCGCCACACTTTCCCCACCCGTGACACAGGTTCCCCGTTGTAAAGAGATTTTAAAGAAGGTCGAGGGGATCATCTCTTCACGTTGAGTACACATGCAATACCGCTTCTCGTATCTCAGTACATGACAAAAATCACAGCCGTCACACGCAACGTCCACAGGGCATGCACACATCCCACGCGCGCAGCGAGGGCGCGTGCGCGGCCTGTATGCGGCCGACGGTCCAGCAGACGGGTCCGGACGCCGTCCTGGCCCGGTACGGTGTCGACATCGACGAAGCGGCGAACGGCGTACCCTTGGGGCACCCCACGCCCCACGACTTCACTCACCGTGATCCCTTCCTCCTGCAGCTCAATGACCATCTGAGAGCCAACGGAACGGCAGGGACTGGCTCAGGGCCTCAGCAACGCCGGGATCGGTGACGCGAGCTTGGGGGTTCTGATGGGATGAGGGTCCTGACATGGCCGAGGTGACGGAGGCGACCTTCCGCGACCACGTACGCAAGGGCGCCGAGCGCATTCTGAACGGCTTCCCTGAGGCGCTCAAACCCGAGATCTACGTCGTTTCCTTCCGCGTCTGGCGCGTCGACCAGGACCCCCGATACCCCTACCTCGCTGTCGGCTACAACACGGAGAGCGAGGTGCGCCGGGTACTTGACCGGGAGTGCTCGTACGAGGGGACGGCGCACTGGGAATATCCGTACTGGCTGCTGGAGGGGTTCGAAAGGGTCGGCCATGTCTCCGAAGATCCGGTCGGCAGCGCACTGCACCTGGCGGAGTCGCAGGCGGAAGGACTCTGGTACGAGGACGACGGGCTGTCCGACAGCGTGAGCGACGCCCGGGACGACCGGCTTGTACAGCGCTTCGACGACATCTGCATCGATGCCGCCCTCCGGCTGCGGGCCGACGGCTGTCTCAGCAAGGTGCTCGGACGACCGGTACCGATCGTGCTGTTCGACATGGACCGCCCTGGCTGGGAGACGGAAGCGACCCGGGCCGCCAACCCTCCTGACGTGATCGAGGATTTCATGGAGCACCATGCGGTGAGATGACCGAGGAATTCAGGGAACAGGCAGAGGCGGTTTGTCACCGGGCTGCGCGTGGGGTGTCTGCCTTGAGGTCCTCGATGAACGTGGTGAAGGTTCCGAGGGGGAAGGTGAGGGTGCCGTGGGTCGGGGCTTTTGAGTCGCGGATGGCTACGTGGGTGTGGGAGCCGGCTATTTCCACACAGTCATTGCCTTCACCACCGCCGGAGAAGGTCGACTTCTGCCACTGAGCGGGGGCGGTCATGGCTGCTCCTCACAGTTCCTTGGCCAACTGGTGGATGAGGTCACGTGACTGCTCGGGGGCGAGCGACGCTTTCTTCACCCTACGGAAGAGCTTTCGGAAGTGCTCCAGTTGGGCTTCGGAGCCGATGAAGGCCGTGCCATGCGGGGCGTCGCGCACCACGGTGTCCAGGCGGGGCACCACTCCACCCAGGTACACCATGGCCGTGCCGGCTCCCGCGAAGTCGTCCAGGCCGAACGGGATGACCCGCACGGTCACATGGTCCGCCCCGGACATCTCCAGGATGCGGGCCAGCTGAACGCGGGACGCGGTCCGTCCGGCCACCCTGATGCGCAGCGCCGCTTCGTGGATCACGGCCTCGTACGGGATGGGGCCGGGGGTCTCGATGATGACCTTCCGCCTCATCCGGTGACTCACCCGGTGCTCCAGCTCGCTCTCCGGGAACTCCGGGTTCATGTAGGCGAAGAGGGCGCGAGCGTAGTCCTCTGTCTGGAAGAGCCCTGGTACGTGGATGACCGCCACGTCGTGCCGGAACGTCGCGTGGTGATCCAGCTCGGAGAGGTCCAAGTAAGGAGAGGGAAGAACGCCACGGTACTCCTCCCACCAGCCGCGGGTTCGATCCGTGGCCATGGCTACCAAGGCCTCGATCAACTCGCTGTCCGAACAGGCGTAGTTGGCCGCGAGGCGACGTACGCGCTCCTCGCTCACGCCCGCGATCCCGGACTCGATCTGACTCATCTGGACGGAGCTGACTCCCAGCAGGGTCGCCGCCGCCGTCGCCTTCAGCCCTGCGGCCTCCCGAAGTCTGCGCAGCTCGGCACCCAGGCGCACCTGTCGCGCGGTGGGGTGACGCCTCGTCGCCATGCACTGCTCCCTGGTTCAACTCTTTGCCCGGGGTGCCCCGTTCGGGTGCCAGATTACGTGAACAGCTTGCTTGGTCATAACTTTCAGACCTGCCGTCAGTGATGCGACGCACACGCTGCGGAACGCCGGGAGCCCCGGAGGCGCACCACTCCGTCCTGTCATGACGGCTGAGGCAATGCCACCGCCCGCCACCTCCGCGCATCCCCACCTCCCCTTCAGTCGACAGGAGTTCACGCATGCCCGAAACCGAAGCCGACGTGCCCGGTGAACCCTGGGAGTACATGCTGTACATCCCCCAGGACCCCCGAGCCGTCACCGTCTCCCGCCGCACCCTCCGCCTGATCCTGACCATGCGTGGAGCCCGTACTGATCGTTGTGACGCAGAGCAGCTCCACCGCTCGTTGGGCGGCCCAGCCCATTCGGCTCGGGCTGCCTGGATGGCACTCGCTCACTCTCCGGCCACTCGTCCTGAGTCCGGACAACGTGCCGATGATCACGCACGAGAAGGAGGCCGCGTAGGACGTTCCGTTGGCCGCGTTCTCGGCGATGACGCATGGCAGAGGGTCAGGAGCGGCCGCCATACTGAAACCCCTGGCAGCTGCCCTGGAGACTCTCGACCCCGAAATCGCGGCGGCGTTCGCGCAGCTCATCGAATCATGCCTGGTGGATCCCCAGGCAAGGGAGATTTGGAGGGACCTGATGGCACCGGTGAACTACTTCTTCCGGCACCCTGTGGCCGAGGAAGTTCGGGAGCAGGGCATTGAACTGGGCATCGAGAAGGGCAGGGAGGAGGAGCGTGCACAAATGATCCTCCGCATCCTCGACTGGCGCGGCATCGAAGTGCCCGACTCCGTGCGTGGGCGAGTGATGTCCTGTGCCGACCTGCACCGCCTTGAGGTCTGGGCCGAGCGGGCGGTCCACGCGGCCACCGCGGAGGACCTGTTCGGTGACGCCGACGTCTGACGTGGTGGCGGGTACTCCGAGCCACGATGAAGCCACATGCCCGCTGACATTGCTCTTCGGGCATGAAGGCTTCCGGCGGACGTTTGTACGGATGGCGGCGGAGTAAGCCCACAACCCCAGAGAGATCGCCGAGCTGATCCTTGATCTCTTCGTGGCGCGCGCCGTCCCTGTACCGGACTCCGTTCGGGACCGAGTGGAGGCCTGTACGGACCGGGAGCATCTGAAGACCTGGGCCGAGCGGGCGGTCTGCGCGACGCACGCGGGTGACGTGTTTGTGGACGCCGCCGACCGGTACTGAACAGCCGTCGGCGTTCCTTGGGCCGCCTCAGCGGTTGATCGACTGGATCTCCTGGACGTTCATGTCCTGGGTTGTTTCGAGGGCGACGCCGGGGAGGCCGTCGCCGGTGCTGTCGCTGCCCTCCCCGGTGATCCGCCAGGTGATGCTGCCCGAGGTTGTGTGGGGAATGTGACGAGTGTGGCTTGGCGGGTGTGAACGGCGTGGATCCTGCTGAGGCGATCCGTAATGACACAGGCGCAACCCCGGCTTAACAGACAGGTGGTGAGGAAGCGGGCGAGGGCTGGGATCTCGAATCCACTCCGACCTTCGACGTTGTCAGTGGGAGTCCATAAGATCTCTGTAGGCTCAAAAGCTCTCCTCGGACCTCCTCAGACCTCCTCGTCCAACTCCACCCCGCTGCCTCCACCCACAACCCAGGACACCCGCCATGCCGCGACGCACCACCTCCAGCCCGACGGGCCCGCGGAACCGGACGCCGCAGCCCCTGCCTCGGCGTAGGCGTACGTTCGGGGACTTTGTGAAGGCGTTCCTCGCGTTCATCGCCCTTGTGGTGCTGCTCGTCGGGGTGCCGTTGGCGCTGGCGACGCTCGGGTGGCCGTTGCCCAATGGGGCGCCCTCGCTGGACTGGTTGCAGCGGGAGATCAGTGTCGACACGTTTCTCAACACTCTGACCGTCGTCGTCTGGTTCGCCTGGGCGCAGTTCACGGCCTGTGTGCTCGTCGAGATGAAGGCGGCGCTGTCGGGGGTCGGGCTGCCGGGGCGGGTGCCCGGTGCCGGGCCCAGTCAGTTGCTGGCCCGGCAGCTTGTTGCCGCGTTGCTGTTGGTCGGAGCTACGGCTGCCAGCTTCGCGCCCGGGTTGTCGCAGCTCGGACAGTCGCTGGAAGGGAACCAGAAGCCGACCGTCGCCGCGGCCGAGCAGACGCCGGGTGGGCTGTTCAGCCAGCAGCAGGAGGCCGCCGCGCAGACGGCCGCCGCGCTCGCCGAGCAGGCCGCGCAGGCGCAGGCCGACGCGCGGGCCGAGAGCGGTTCGCAGGCCAAGAGCGGGGATACGAAGTACTACCGGATCCAGCCGCCCGAGGGGCGGCACCATGACTCGCTGTGGGAGGTGGCCGAGCGGCATCTCGGGGACGGGCGCCGGTACAAGGAGATCTTCGAGCTCAACAAGGACCGGGTGCAGCCCGACGGTTCACGGCTGTCCGAGGCGAGTCTGATCCGGCCCGGCTGGATCATGGAGATGCCCGGCGACGCTCGTGGCGGCGAGCTCGTCGAGATGCCCGACGAGGCGCCCAAGGTTTCGGAAGAGGTCCGGCAGCAGATCGCCGATTACGCCAGGACCGGGGATCAGCAGCAGGGGAGCGGTGGTCAGCAGGGCGGCGGGTCCGGTCAGCAGGGTGGTGGTGATCGCGACAACGACACCACCCGGATCTCGCTTCCCCAGCAGCGGACCGACGGGGATCAGCGGCAAGGCGGGCACCAGCATCAGCAGGAGTACGTCTCCTCCGGCGCCGATGACCAGGGCTTCTCCTTCGGGCTGCCCGAAGCCCTCGTCGGCGCCCCCCTCCTCGCCGCCGGGCTCCTCGGTGCCCTCGGCCGCCGGCGCCGTCAGGCCCTGTGGCAGTCGGCCCTCGGCTCGGTCGGCGGGCGGCGTGGCATGGAGCCGCCGACGCCCACCGGGCCCGCCGCCGACGCCCAGGACGCGCTGCTGGTCGGGGCCGACCCCGAGGGCGTACGACTGCTGGACCGGTCGCTCCGCGGGCTCGCCGCCGCCCTCGCCGCCGAGTCGCGGCCCTTGCCGACGGTGTACGCGGCCTGGATGAGCAACGGCGACCTGCACCTCCAGCTCGCACAGCCGGCCGGGAAGCCGCCGGCGCCGTGGCAGTTGGGGCAGGACCAGACGTTCTGGATGCTCGCGCGGACCGACGCCGAGCGGTATGAGGACGTCGATACGGCCGCTCCGTACCCGGGGCTCGTCAGCCTCGGCACCATGGAGGAGTCCCGGCTGCTCCTCAACCTCGAAGCCGTGCCCGGCATCGTGTCGCTCAGCGGCAGTGAGCGGGACCGGGCCGGCGTCTTCGCCTCCGTGGCCGCCGAGTTGGCGACCAACGGCTGGTCCGACCGCATGACGATCACGCTCGTCGGCTTCGGACAGGACCTGACCCCGCTCGCGCCGAACCGGCTGCGCCACCTCGACGGCATCGAGGACCTGATCGAGACCATGGAGGCCGAGACCCGGCAGCGGCGCGGAGCGCTGGGGGCCGCCGGGCACGACAGCGTCCTCACGGGCCGTACGGGGCCCGCCCAGCACACCCGCTGGGCCCCGCACCTCGTGCTGCTCGCCGCCCAGCCGTCCGCCGAGGACGCGGTCAAGCTGGCCGAACTCGCCGCCGACGCCGGCCGGTTGGGCATCGGCTACCTCGTCGGCACCGAGACCGGCGATCTGCCGGGCGCCGCCTGGGAGATGGAGATCAGCAGCGACGGCAAGCTCCGCGCGCCGCTGCTCGGCCTCGAACTCGACGCACAGCTCCTGCCCGTCGCCCAACAGCGCGCCGTCGTCGAGCTGTTCGTCCAGGCCGACCCCGAGCGTGACCCCGACGGGCCGACCCACACCCCGCCGTTCCTCGTCGACATCAGCGAGCAGGGGCGCCCGGCGGTGTACGCGCGCCTCGTGGGGCCGTACGAGATCATCGGGCTCGACACGCCCGACGGCGAGCGCAGCCCGCTGATGCACGAGGCGCTGGCGCTGCTGCTCCTGCACCGCGAGGGCGTGCACCCGCGCGTGCTGGCCTCCGCGCTGTGGCCGCGAGGCGTGACCGACGACGTACGGGACGCGCTCGTGGAGCGGTTGCGGCAGTGGCTGGGCAACGACCCGGACGGGACGCCGCGGCTCGGCACCGACGAGACCGGGCGGCTCACCCTCGCCAGGTCGGTCGTGTCCGACCTGGACGTGCTGCGGTCGCTGTACCACGAGGCGACCCAGGGCCGGGGCGTCGACAGCCGTGCCGTACGAGGACGGCTGCTCACCGACGCGCTCGTGCTCGTACGCGGCCCGCTGCTCTCCGACCGGGCCCAGGGCCGCTACACCTGGCTCACGCACGAGATCATCGACGCCCAGCTCCCGCTGCTCGTCGCGGACATCGGGCTCGCGCTGTCGGCCTTCCACCTGGAGAAGAACCGCGCGGAACAGGCCATCGAGGCCCTGAACGCCGCCATGAGCTCCGCCCCCGCCGACGAGCGTCTGTGGAACGAGCTGCTCCGCGCCACCCACGCCACCGGCGACACCGCCCGGCTCCAGCGGCTCGCCGCCGACCTGGTCGCGCGCAGCGGCGCCCGCGGGCTGCCGCCCCGGACCGAGGCCCTCCTCGACGAGCTGCTCCCGGCCTGGCGCAGCGCCGTGGCCGCCACCGGATGAGCGACCTGCTCATCGCGGCCGTCGCCGCCCTGTGGGGCGCAGCCGCGGGCACGCTCGTGCCGAGGGCCGCGTACCGGTTCTCCGTCGAACCGGAGGAGGAGTGGAGGGATGCCTGCCCGAACGGCCACTCGATCACCGGCCGTCCGGTCGAGGGCATCGGTGGTGGCCTCGGTCGCGGCTGGCTCGGGTGGGCGCGGTGCGGGGCCTGTGGGCAGTCGTACGGTCCCGGGACGGCTCCCGTGGCCGTGGCGACCGCCCTCGTCTGCGCTCTCCTCGCCCCCGCCACCGGCCCCCGCCCCGAGCTCGCCGTGTGGCTGCTGCTCGCGCCCGTCGGGGTACTGCTCGCCGTGGTGGACTTCCGGGTGCAGCGCCTGCCGGACGCGCTGACGCTGCCGCTCGCGGGTGCCGCGCTGGCCCTGCTCGGGGTGGTCGCGTTCGTGCCGGAGCACCTGGGGGAGTGGCTCACCGCGCTGCTGGGCGCGTTGGCGCTCGGGGCGGCGTACTTCGTGCTTTTCCTCATCAACCCGAGCGGCATGGGCTTCGGTGATGTGAAGCTCGCGCTCGGGCTCGGGGCCGTGCTCGGGTGGTACGGGTGGGGGACGGTGGTGCTGGGGACGTTCGCCGGGTTCCTGTTCGGGGGGTTGTACGGGCTCGGGCTCGTCGTCGTACGGAAGGCAGGACGGAAGACGTCGATGCCGTTCGGTCCGTTCCTGATCGCAGGGGCGTATGTGGGGCTGCTGTTGGGGGCGTACGCGGCCTGACGTCGGGTGATCGAGTCGCCTGGCGTACGCTGACATGGTCCGTCCACAGCCCTTGTGCGAAACAGCCCTTATGCGAAAGGGAACGCCCGGTGACCGAGAAGGCCGACCTTCAGCCCATCCTCGACCGTGCCGCCGCCGGTGGGCGGATCACCCCCGAAGAGGCGCTCGACCTCTACCGCGACGCGCCCCTGCACGCGCTGGGCGCCGCCGCCGACGCCGTACGACGCCGGAAGTACGCGGGCGTCGAGCACATCGCGACGTACATCATCGAGCGGAACATCAACTACACGAACGTCTGCGTGACGGCGTGCAAGTTCTGCGCCTTCTACGCGGCGCCGAAGGACAAGGCCAAGGGCTGGACGCGGGACCTGGACGACATCCTGCGGCGGTGCGCGGAGACCGTCGAACTCGGCGGTACGCAGATCATGTTCCAGGGAGGCCACCACCCGGACTACGGCGTCGAGTACTACGAGCAGCACTTCGCGGCGATCAAGAAGGAGTTCCCGCAGCTCGTCATCCACTCGCTCGGCGCGTCCGAGGTCGAGCACATGGCGCGGATCTCCAAGGTGAGCGTCGAGGAGGCGATCACCCGCATTCACGCGGCCGGGCTCGACTCCTTCGCCGGTGCCGGCGCCGAACTGCTGCCCGCGCGGCCGCGCAAGGCCATCGCTCCGCTGAAGGAGAGCGGTGAGCGCTGGCTGGAGATCATGGAGACCGCGCACCGGCTGGGTGTGGAGTCCACGTCCACCATGCTCATGGGGACCGGCGAGACCAACGCCGAGCGCATCGAGCACCTGCGGATGATCCGTGACGTGCAGGACCGGACGGGCGGCTTCCGCGCCTTCATCCCGTACACCTACCAGCCCGAGAACAACCACCTCAAGGGCCGTACGCAGGCCACGATCTTCGAATACCTGCGCATGATCGCCCTGGCCCGTCTCTTCTTCGACAACGTCCGGCACATTCAGGGCTCGTGGCTGACGACCGGCAAGGAGATCGGGCAGTTGTCGCTGCATTACGGGGCGGACGACCTCGGGTCGATCATGCTGGAGGAGAACGTCGTCTCCTCCGCCGGCGCCAAGCACCGGTCCAACCGGCTGGAGATCATCGACCTGATCAGGAAGGCCGGTCGGGTCCCGGCCCAGCGGACCACGACGTACGAGCACATCGTCGTCCACGACGACCCGGCGGACGACCCCGTCGACGACCGCGTGGCCTCGCACATCTCGTCGACGGCCATCGAGGGCGGCACCGCCCACCCCGAGCTGCAGATCATCGCCGCCAACTGAGGCCCTTTTGCTGACCGTTCACACAGACGCCCGAGGCTGGGCGTTCGCCGTCGAGGGGGCGTGGATCGCCGCTGTCGGCCCCGTGGACGAAGTGCTCGCCGACCGTCCGCGGGCGCGGGTGCGGAAGTGGCCCGGCATCCTCACGCCCGGACTGGTCAACCTGTACGGGCCCGAGCTGCTGGAGCAGACGTACCATCCGGACCCGCGCGAGGCCGACGAGTTGGGCACCGAGCCGCTGACCGGGGACGCGCTCACGGCGCTCGCCATGGACGACGCCCGCTGGGGCGCGAGCGCCCGGCGCGGGGCGCAGCGGATGCTGGCGCACGGCACGGTCGCGGTGGCCGGTGCGCCCGGTCACCCCGCCGTACAGGACGCCGTACGGCGCTCCGGGCTGGGGATCGTGGGCCGGATCGGGAACCCTGGCGGAGTTCCCGCGCTCGACCCGTACGCCTCGGGTGTGCCGGTGGAGTTCGCGCGGCCGCGCGAGCCCGGCTCGGCGGCCCGGTTCGCCGTGTTCGACGTGCGGGACGAGGCCGGGCTCGCGGAGCGGAGGGCGGGGACGTGCGTGGCCACCGTGCTCGACGGTCGGCTGGTGTACCGGGGTCGGTAGTTCCGGTGGGTTGAGGACCTGGCCGTAGGGAAAATGGGCGGAGGACCTGGCTGTAGGGAAGAGGCGGCGGCTCCGCCCGTCGGGCATCGGCTCATCCGGTCAGGCACCGGCTTCTCCGGTGAGGCCGCGGCTCCTCCCCCGAGGCCGTACTGCCACAATGGGCCCGTGACCCGCGCATCCCTGGACAAGCAGCCGCACGAAGTCGCCTCGATGTTCGACGACGTGGCGGAACGGTACGACCTGACCAACGACGTGCTCTCCCTCGGCCAGGACCGGCGATGGCGCAAGGAGGTCGGCAAGGCGGTCGACGCGCGCCCCGCGCAGCAGATCCTGGACCTCGCGGCCGGTACGGGGACGTCGTCGCTGCCGTTCACGCGGGCGGGCGCGTACGTCGTGCCCTGCGACTTCTCGATCGGGATGCTCCAGGTCGGCAAGAAGCGCCAGAGCTGGATGCCGTTCACCGCCGGTGACGCGACGAGGCTTCCGTTCAAGGACGACACCTTCGACGCGGTGACGATCTCCTTCGGGCTGCGGAACGTGCACGACACGGACACCGCGCTGCGCGAGATGTACCGGGTCACCAGGCCCGGCGGGCGCGTCGTGATCTGCGAGTTCTCGCATCCGACGTGGGCGCCGTTCCGGACCGTCTACACCGAGTACCTGATGCGCGCGCTCCCGCCGGTGGCGCGGGCGGTGTCGTCCAACCCCGACGCGTACGTCTACCTCGCCGAGTCCATCCGCGCCTGGCCCGACCAGCCCGCCCTGGCCGAGCGGCTGCGGAAGGCGGGCTGGGGGAAGGTGGCGTGGCGGAACCTCACGGGCGGGGTGGTGGCCCTCCACCGGGGCTTCAAGGCGAGCTGAGGACGGCGTACGGGTCTTCCGGTGGGTCGAGTTCGCGCTCCAGCCCGCCCGGCGGCGGTCCCGTCCGGCGCGGCTCGCGCACCCCGGAGCCTCCGCCGCCCTCTCCGTCGGGCGGCAGGTCGAACCACACGGTGACGACGGCGCCGCGCGGCACCTCGACGCCGGGCAGCGGGTACTGCCGTACGACGTGGTCGAGCACGACATCGCGGAAGTCGGGCCGGTCGGGCGCGGCCAGCAGCACTCCGCGTGCCGCGGCCGTCTCGCGCGCGTCCATGGCCATCAGTCCGACCAGCCGCGGCACGCGCACTTCGGGTGTCTCGGGTGTCATGCGCACAGACGGTCACCCCCAGCGGTATCGGAAGGGTAACCGTCGGAGGGTGCCGCTCGGAAGCGCTGAGTGGCGATCCGCGGTGAACCGCTACTCAGCGTTACAGATTCAGTCGGTAGCGGTGCCCCACCTGCTGCGAGGTCGGCGTGGTGAACTTCTCCTCGAGCTTCATGCCGAGGCGCCGGGTGACCGCGATGGAGCGTTCGTTGCGGGAGTCGACCATGGCGATGACCGTGCTCACGCCCGCCTGTCTCACCCGGTCGAGGGTCATCAGGGCGGCGGCGGTGACGTACCCCTTGCCCCACTGCGGTCGGGCGAGCCGCCAGCCGATCTCGATCTCGCCCACCGGGCCCCAGTCCTGCGGCCACGGCTGGGCGCCCGTGAAGCCGATGACCTGGTCGTTCTCGTCGAGCATGGTCCACAGGCAGAAACCGCGCTCGGCGTCGTTGCGGCGCTGGCGGGCGGTGAGCTCCTCGTAGACGGACAACTCTGCGGCCTTGCCCCCGTGGAACTCCATGACATCGGGGTCGGCGAATATCCGGTGCCAGGCCAGGGCGTCCTCGTCGGTGGGGACGCGCAGCCGTACGTCGGGGAGAGCTCGGTTCACAGGGGCAGCCCTTCAGCCGGGTGATCGGTACCGCTGAATAGACTGCCCATGTCCCGTGCCCGTCAGCACGTTGATTTCGAGTTTCAGTACGCCTATTTCGAGACTTGGGGAGAACCCGTCGTGACCGAGCCCCAGCCCCTTACCGAACACACCGCCGATGTGATCGTCGTCGGGGCCGGGCCAGCCGGTTCCGCCACCGCGTACTACCTGGCGAAGGCCGGGCTGGACGTACTCCTGCTCGAAAAGACCGCGTTTCCTCGGGAGAAGGTCTGCGGCGACGGCCTCACGCCCCGCGCGACCAAGCAGCTGGTGTCCATGGGCATCGACATCTCCGAGGAGGCCGGCTGGCTCCGGAACAAGGGGCTCCGCATCATCGGCGGCGGTGTACGGCTCCAGCTGGACTGGCCGGATCTCGCCTCCTACCCGGACTACGGACTCGTCCGCAAGCGCGACGACTTCGACGAACAGCTCGCCCGGCAGGCGCAGAAGGCGGGCGCGCGGCTGTACGAGCGCTGCAACGTCGGCGCCCCGGTCGTCGACGACCGCACGGGCCGCATCACGGGCGTCCACGCCAAGCTGGGCGACTCCGGGGACAAACGGGAGGTCACCTTCCACGCGCCCCTCGTCGTCGCGGCCGACGGCAACTCCTCCCGCCTCTCCCTCGCGATGGGCCTGCACCGCCGGGAGGACCGCCCGATGGGCGTCGCGGTGCGTACGTACTTCACCTCGCCCCGCCACGACGACGACTACCTCGAATCCTGGCTGGAGCTGTGGGACCGCCGGGGGCCGGGCGAGGACCGCCTCCTTCCCGGCTACGGCTGGATCTTCGGCATGGGCGACGGCACGTCGAACGTCGGCCTGGGTGTCCTCAACACCTCCGACTCCTTCAAGGAGCTGGACTGGCGCGAGGTCCTGAAGGCCTGGTGCGCGTCGATGCCGGAGGAGTGGGGGTACACGCCGGACAACATGACCGGCCCGATCCGGGGCGCAGCCCTGCCGATGGCCTTCAACCGCCAGCCGCACTACACGAAGGGGCTGCTGCTGGTCGGGGACGCCGGCGGCCTGGTCAACCCCTTCAACGGCGAGGGTATCGCGTACGCCATGGAGTCCGGCCAGATCGCCGCCGACGTCATCGTCCAGGCGCACGCCCGGGCGACTCCGGCCCAGCGGGAGATGGCCCTCCAGCGCTACCCCCGCGTCCTCAAGGACACCTACGGCGGCTACTACACGCTGGGCCGCGCCTTCGTGAAGCTGATCGGCAACCCGAAGGTCATGAGGGTGGCCGCCGAGCGCGGTCTGACCCACCCCATGCTGATGAGGTTCACCCTGAAGCTCCTCGCCAACCTGACGGACCCGACGGGCGGCGACGCGATGGACCGGATCATCAACGGGCTGAGCAGGGTGGCGCCGAAGGCGTGATCGTCAGGGGCCGGTGGTCCTTCCGGGGCAGATGATCCCTCAGGGACCACTGATCCTTCAGGCCGGTGATCCTTCAGTGCCTGGGCACGGGCCTCGTTCCGCGTCGATGGGCGCCGCTTCTTCCTCGGGGAGCGGCGCCCACGGCGCTGCCCGGGGACCCTCAGGCCACGCGACGTCGGGCGCGGCTACCCGCTGAGCTCGGCCTCCTTCGCCACCCGCCGCGCGAACACCCGCTCCCGGCGGTCCTCCACCTGTCGCAACGCGTCCCGCCGTTCGCGCTTGGACAGCCGGTCCAGGTACACATACCCGTTGACGTGGTCCGTCTCGTGCTGGAGGCAGCGGGCGAAGTAGCCGGTGCCCTCGATGACGAGGGGGCTGCCGTCCTTGTCGTACCCGCGGACGACGGCACGGTCGGGGCGCGGCACCTCCATCAACGCCCCCGGGACGGACAGACAGCCCTCGGGCTCGTCGAGCAACCGCCGCCCCGCCACGTCGAGTTGGTCCAGCACCGGGTTGACGATGTGGCCCACGTGCCGGACGCCCTCGTCGTCCGGGCAGTCGTAGACGAAGAGCCGCAGGTCCACGTCCACCTGGTTCGCCGCGAGGCCGGCGCCGTCGGCGACGTACATGGTCAGGAACATGTCGTCGATGAGCGCGGCGAGTTCGGGTCCGAACTCCGTGGCGTCCCGGCACGGCTTGTGCAGCACTTCCTCACCGACTTCCGTGATCCGCCGCACCCTTCCACCCCGGGCCTCCGGCGGCAGCGCGGGGTACGAGTCGACGGGCTTTCCCTGTACGAAGACGGAGGGCATCGCGAATTCCTCACTCACTCTCGGGTGTTCTTGTGGTGTGAGGATGCTGTGGGTGACCGACGTGCAACCTTCCGTACTGTCGTGCACCTTCCTAACCTCACGTAACCATGACAACAGATCACACGAGAGCCACAGGGACCGTTCACGAATCCGAGCGCCCGAACCCCGCCCCCACACGCCGCCGCTTCCTCGCCGGAACCGCCGCGGCCGCCGCCGCCACCGGTCCCCTCGCCTTACTGCCGACCGCCCCCGCGTCCGCTGACGGCAAACGCGTGGCCGTGCTCGGCGGCGGCGTCTCCGGGCTCAGCGCCGCCCACGAACTGGCCGAACGGGGCTACGCCGTCACCGTCTACGAGTACTACGACGTCCTCGGCGGCAAGGCCCGCTCGATGGACGTCCCCGGCACGGGCGAGGGCGGCCGTAAACCCCTCCCCGGCGAACACGGCTTCCGCTTCTTCCCCGGCTTCTACCGGAACCTCCCGGACACGATGCGCCGCATCCCCTTCCCCGGGAACCCGGACGGAGTCCGCGGCAACCTCCGCAGCGGCACCGAGGCCCTGTTCGCCCGCGCATCAGTGAGTGAGGCGCTCCGTAGGCGAACGAACGAAGAAAATGGGGTCGGCCGCCCCGACCTGCACTTCCCCCTCCGCCGCCTGACCACCCCGCCGGCCCCCGGCGACATCACCCCGATCTGGATCCGCGACCAGCTCCTCTCCGTCCTGGACCTGGGCACCCGCCTCCCCGCCCACGAGGCCCTGTACTTCGCGAACCGTCTCCTGGTCCACCTCACCAGCTGCGACGCCCGCCGCGAGGACCAGTGGGAGAAGACCTCCTGGTGGGACTTCATCCGAGCGGAACAGATGAGCGAGGAGTACCGGACGGTCCTCGGCACCGGCCAGACCCGCAATCTCGTCGCCACCCGCGCCGAGGTCGCCTCCACCCGCACCGTCGGCCGCGTCATCATCGAGGCCCTGCTGCTGTGGGGCCTGCTCGGCCGCGGCATGGACGGCCCCGACGCCGACGTCGACCGCGTCCTCAACGCCCCCACCAGCGAGGCCTGGATCGACCCCTGGGCCGCCCACCTGCGCTCCCTGGGCGTGGAGTTCGTGACGAGCACACAGGTGAGGGAGGTCCTGTACGGGGGCGGCCGCGTCACCGGCGTACGGGTCTCCGCGCCCGACGGCAGCGACGTACGCACCATCACGGCCGACCACTACGTCTCCGCGCTGCCCGTCGAGCACGCCCGCACCACCTGGGGCCCGGCCCTGCGCGCCGCCGACCCGCAGCTCGCCAGGTGCGACGCGCTGGAGACGGACTGGATGGTCGGGATCATGTACTACCTGCGCACCCCGACCCCCGTCGTCCACGGCCACATCAACTGTCTCGACTCACCCTGGTCGGTGACCGGCATCGGGCAGGCCCAGTTCTGGGACGTACGGGACTTTCCGGCGGACTACGGCGACGGGCGTGCCCGTGACTGCCTCTCCGTGATCATCTCCGAGTGGGACAAACCCGGGATCCTGTACGGCAAGACAGCCCGTCTGGGGGTACCCCCTCTGGGGGAGCACCAAGGACGAGATCGTCGCCGAGTGCTGGGCCCAGCTGAAGGACGCGCTCAACGACTCCGGCAGAACCACGCTCACCGACGACGACCGCCTCGGCTGGTTCATGGACCCGGCGGTGACCGGCCTGGGCGGCCCGGACCCGCAGAACCGCGAACAGCTCCTCGTCCACCCCACGGGCACGCTCTACAACCGCCCCACGGCGAGGACGGCCGTCCCGAACTTCTTCCTCGCCGGCGACTACGTCCGCACGGATGTGGACCTCGCGACCATGGAGGGCGCCAACGAGTCCGCACGGCTGGCCGTCAACGCGATCCTGGACGTGGACGACTCGGACGCCGAGCGCTGTGAGGTCCGGGAGCTGTTCCGGCCCCCGGAGATGGAGCCCCTGAAGCGCGTCGACGAACTGCGCTACAAGCTCGGCCTGCCGAACACCTTCGACCTGGGGTGAGCCGACGGGGTTGAGTGGCCCGCGCTGAGCGGCCCCGGCTGAGCGGCTCGGGGTGAGTGGCCCGGGCTTGGCTCTCGGGGCTGAGTGGCTCGGGCTGAGCGGCTCGGGTTTGGTCGCCAGGGTCGGGGCACGCCGGAGAGCCGCTGTCCCGCATGGGGGAGCGGCTCTCCGGAAAGCGACCGAGCGACCGAGCGGCCGTGCGTCAGAGCACGCGCACCGCGCCCGAAGCCGGGTAGCCGGAGAGGTCCTGGATCACGACGCCCTTGCCGGGGTTGGCGGCGTCGAGATACTGGCCGGCTCCGATGTAGACACCCGTGTGGTACGCGGAGCCCTTACCGCCCCAGTACAGGATGTCGCCGACCTGGAGGTTGGACAGCGAGACCTCGGTGCCGGCCATCGACTGGTCCTGCGAGACCCGCGGCAGGTCCACCCCGACCTGCTTGAACGCGGCCTGGACGAGG
Organism: Streptomyces sp. NPDC002845; assembly: GCF_053591955.1. Classification (NCBI taxonomy): domain Bacteria; kingdom Bacillati; phylum Actinomycetota; class Actinomycetes; order Kitasatosporales; family Streptomycetaceae; genus Streptomyces; species Streptomyces sp. NPDC002845. The sequence continues at coordinate 67,978 of NZ_JBSFUU010000033.1, forward strand.
CTGGAGCAGTCCCAGGCGTCGGGACCGGTGGCGCCCAGGACGTAGGCGTCGCCCACCTGCGCCTTGAGGAAGGTGATGACCGTCGCGACGCTGCCGCTGGCCGGGGCGGCCACGGAGGTCGACGTCGATGTCGATGTCGTTGTCGTTGTCGGGGCCGACGTGGAGGTGGAGGTGAGGGTCTCCCGCTCGGCGGCCCGCGCGGCGCGCTCGGCCTCCGCCTTCCGCTCGGCCTCGGCGGCGGCCTTCTTCCGGGCCTCCTCCTTCTTCGCGGCGGCGAGGTCCTTCTCGGCCTGCTTGGCGGCCTCCGCGGCGGCCGCGTCCCGCTCGGCGTCCAGCTGGTACTTGGCCGCCGCCTGCTGCGTGGCGTCCGCGGACTGGGCGGTCTGCGCGGCCAGGTCGGCCGTCAGGGTGGGCAGTTCGAGCGTCTGCGTCACAGGCTCGGCAGCGTTCGCCGAACCGGCCGCCGTGGCCACTGCCAGGGTGCTGAGGACGCCACCGGCAACGCCGGCACGCATCGAGGTGATCGACGCGCTGCGCCGGGGCTTCCGGTGGCTGCGTATGTGAGCGGTGTGGGACATGAGTCCAACCGGTATCAGGGGCTCCTCCATACCTACAAGAAACGTGTGGTGCGCCACAGTTGTTCAACAGGAACCCCAAATCTTGTGTGCGTCACTCTTTATTGACGCCGTAAGGGGCATTGCGGACATTGTCGATCAGGCCTGTGATCACGGTCTTTCGTTATTACGTCCGGATTGCCCCGCGCTTACCACTGGTTGAGACGGGTGGCCAAGCCCGGTTCATATGGTCTCGCTCCGGTGTGGTGCAGGTCACGGAACGGTCACCTTGGTGTGCGCGCGTCGCGTGTGATCCCCGGGGGCTCCTTGCTCGCGGGGCGCTCGTGAATACGTGCACGCGTCCACATCCGCTGTCGCGGCTCCCTCTGATGTGTGAACGCCTCCTGTACCAAGATCCTTTGGCCGGTGCCAATTTGCATGCAGGGGAACCCTCTTGATATTGAGACGCCTCTCCTTGGTGAGCGCTGACCAGCACTGACGAGCGGAAATGTCACTTCTGGTGATCAGTCTGACGCTTCGCGTGCGAAGGTTGCCGCTCATCCGACTTCATGATCCTTCGTCAGGTGGTGGAGATCACAAAGTCCTTGCTGTACCCCGTGTCGCAGATCACAGACCGGCGGGCATAGGATGCGGAGCAGTTGGGCTTGTGACCTGCTTCACATGTTCGCGATCTTCGTCGAGACGGGCGGGGTTCGCGCGACAGGGGGCGGAGCGCGGGCCGGACGCAACCGCCAGCAGTCAGTGCCGACTGAGAGGAGCGAGGAGCGGTGAACGCGTATGTGCCCATCCTCGTACTGGGAGCCCTCGGGGCAGGCTTTGCGATCTTCTCCGTGATCATGGCCACGCTGATCGGCCCGAAGCGATACAACCGGGCCAAACTCGAGGCCTACGAATGCGGTATCGAGCCGACCCCCACGCCGGCCGGCGGCGGGCGCTTCCCCATCAAGTACTACCTGACGGCGATGCTCTTCATCGTCTTCGACATCGAGATCGTCTTCCTCTACCCCTGGGCCGTCTCCTTCGACGCCCTGGGTGTTTTCGGGCTCGTGGAGATGCTGCTCTTCGTGCTCACCGTCTTCGTCGCCTACGCGTATGTCTGGCGACGCGGCGGCCTGGAATGGGACTGAGGGGCCTTTAAGCATGGGACTCGAAGAAAAACTGCCGAGCGGATTCCTGCTGACCACCGTCGAGCAGGCCGCGGGCTGGGTGCGCAAGTCGTCCGTCTTCCCGGCCACCTTCGGCCTCGCCTGCTGTGCCATCGAGATGATGACCACGGGCGCGGGCCGCTACGACATGGCGCGCTTCGGCATGGAGGTCTTCCGCGGCTCACCGCGCCAGGCGGACCTCATGATCGTGGCCGGGCGGGTCAGCCAGAAGATGGCGCCGGTGCTGCGGCAGGTCTACGACCAGATGCCGAACCCCAAGTGGGTGATCTCCATGGGGGTCTGCGCCTCGTCCGGCGGCATGTTCAACAACTACGCCATCGTCCAGGGCGTCGACCACGTCGTCCCGGTCGACATCTATCTCCCCGGCTGCCCGCCGCGGCCCGAGATGCTCCTGGACGCGATCCTCAAGCTCCACCAGAAGATCCAGACCTCGAAGCTCGGCGTGAACGCCGAGGAAGCGGCCCGTGAGGCGGAGGAAGCGGCGCTCAAGGCACTGCCCACCATCGAGATGAAGGGGCTGCTGCAGTGAGCGACGCCAACGGCACCAACGGGCCCAACCCCGAGAAGGACCTCTCCGCCTCCAACCTCCCCGGCCAGCGGGGCGAGGGCGGCGAGGAGATCCGCGTCCAGCGCGGCATGTTCGGCGCCAACAACGGCGGCGACACCTCCGGCTACGGCGGTCTGGTCCGCTCCATCCGGCTCCCCGGAGCGACCAGTCGTCCCTACGGCGGCTGGTTCGACGAGGTCGCCGACGAACTCGAAGGGGCCCTGGAGGAACAGGGACTCGTCCCCGAGAACGTCATCGACAAGACCGTCGTCGACCGCGACGAGCTCACGTTCCACATCGAACGCGAGTACCTGGCCGCCGTCGCCCGGACCCTGCGCGACGACCCGGCCCTGCGCTTCGAGCTGTGCACCGGCGTCTCCGGCGTCCACTACCCGGGCGACAAGGGCCGCGAGCTGCACGCCGTCTACCACCTGCGCTCGATCACCCACAACCGGCTGATCCGCCTCGAAGTCTCCGCCCCCGACGCCGACCCGCACATCCCGTCGCTCGTCCCCGTCTATCCGACGAACGACTGGCACGAGCGCGAGACGTACGACTTCTTCGGCATCGTCTTCGACGGCCACCCGGCGCTGACGCGGATCATGATGCCGGACGACTGGCAGGGCTTCCCGCAGCGCAAGGACTACCCCCTCGGCGGCATCCCCGTCGAATACAAGGGCGCCCAGATCCCGGCTCCGGACCAGCGGAGGTCGTACTCATGACTACATCGCACGCCTCCCCTCGTGAGACCACGGAAGGCACCGTCTACACGGTCACCGGCGGCGACTGGGACGAGGTCGTCGAGTCCGCGGCCCGCGCCGACGACGAGCGCCTGATCGTCAACATGGGCCCGCAGCACCCCTCCACCCATGGTGTGCTCCGGCTCATCCTGGAGATCGACGGCGAGACCGTCACCGAGGCCCGCTGCGGCATCGGCTACCTCCACACCGGCATCGAGAAGAACCTCGAATACCGCACGTGGACCCAGGGCACGACCTTCGTGACCCGCATGGATTACCTCATGCCGTTCTACAACGAGACGGCGTACTGCCTCGCCGTCGAGAAGCTCCTCGGCATCGAGGACCAGATCCCGGACCGCGCCACGATCATGCGCGTGCTCCTGATGGAGCTGAACCGGCTCTCCTCCCATCTGGTCGCCATCGCCACCGGCGGCATGGAGCTGGGCGCCACCACGATCATGATCTACGGCTTCCGTGATCGTGAACTCATTCTCGACATCTTCGAGTTGATCACCGGCCTGCGGATGAACCACGCGTACGTCCGGCCCGGCGGACTCGCCCAGGACCTGCCGCCCGGCGCGGTCGACCAGATCCGCGAGTTCATCAAGAAGATGAAGAAGAACCTCCCCGAGTACGACAAGCTCGCCACCGGGAACCCCATCTTCAAGGCCCGCATGCAGGACATCGGCTACCTCGACCTGGCCGGCTGCATGGCCCTCGGCGCCACCGGCCCGATCCTCCGCGCGACCGGCCTCCCGCACGACCTGCGCAAGACACAGCCGTACTGCGGCTACGAGACGTACGACTTCGACGTCCCGACCGCCGACACCTGTGACTCCTACGGGCGCTTCCTGATCCGCCTGGAGGAGATGCGCCAGTCCCTGCGGATCGTCGAGCAGTGCCTGGACCGGCTGGAGCCCGGCCCGGTCATGGTCGCCGACAAGAAGATCGCGTGGCCCGCCCAGCTCGCCCTGGGACCGGACGGACTGGGCAACTCCCTGGACCACATCAAGAAGATCATGGGCACCTCCATGGAGGCCCTGATCCACCACTTCAAGCTGGTGACCGAGGGCTTCCGCGTCCCGCCGGGACAGGCGTACGCGGCGGTCGAGTCGCCCAAGGGCGAGCTCGGGGTGCACGTCGTGTCCGACGGAGGCACCCGCCCCTTCCGGGTCCACTTCCGCGACCCGTCCTTCACCAACCTGCAGACCATGGCGGCGATGTGCGAGGGCGGCCAGGTCGCCGACGTCATCGTCGCCGTCGCGTCCATCGACCCCGTGATGGGAGGCGTCGACCGGTGACCACCACTCCCGAGGGTGTCAGCCTGGGCATGCCCCAACTGCCCGCGCCCGACTACCCGGACGACGTTCGAGCCCGGCTGGAGAGGGACGCGCGCGAGATCATCGCCCGCTACCCGGACTCCCGCTCGGCCCTGCTGCCGTTGCTGCATCTCGTGCAGTCGGAGGAGGGCCATGTCACCCGCACCGGCATGCAGTTCTGCGCCGATGTGCTCGGCCTGACCACGGCGGAGGTCACCGCGGTCGCCACCTTCTACACCATGTACCGCCGCAAGCCGAGCGGCGACTACCAGGTGGGCGTCTGCACCAACACCCTGTGCGCGGTGATGGGCGGGGACGCGATCTTCGAGGCGCTCCAGGACCACCTGGGCGTCGGCAACGGCGAGACCACCGACGACGGCAAGGTCACCCTGGAGCACATCGAGTGCAACGCGGCCTGCGACTTCGCGCCGGTCGTGATGGTCAACTGGGAGTTCTTCGACAACCAGACCGTGCAGAGCGCGAAGCAGCTCGTCGACGACCTGCGCGCGGGAGCGCAGGTCGAGCCCACACGCGGCGCCCCTTTGTGCACGTTCAAGGACACCGCACGGATCCTGGCGGGCTTCCCCGACGAGCGGGACGGGGCCGTCGAGGCCGGCGGAAGCGCGGGACCCGCCTCGCTGATCGGCCTCCGCCTGGCCAAGGGAGAGACCGCACCCGCGCGCGTGGTGCACCCCAGGGGCGCGGGCGGACCCCAGGACACGCCGCGGGACACGGTGCACGAGCCGTCGCCCGCCGAGCACCTGAGCTCGCACGACGCGCCACAGGACACGTCGGCCTCCGACCCGGCCCACCCGGCGGGTCCCGTCGCCGAGGAGGGGGAGTGATGACCGTGGCAGCCGAGATCAAGAACACCAGCCCCGAGAAGCTGCTCACACCCGTGCTGTCGGCCTTCTGGGACGAGGACAGGTCCTGGACGCTGGACGTCTACAAGAGGCACGAAGGATACGAGGGGCTCCGCAAGGCGCTCGCCATGTCCCCGGACGACGTCATCGCGTACGTCAAGGACTCCGGGCTGCGCGGCCGCGGCGGCGCGGGATTCCCGACGGGAATGAAGTGGCAGTTCATTCCCCAGGGTGATGGAAAACCACACTATCTAGTTGTCAACGCCGACGAGTCGGAGCCCGGAACCTGCAAGGACATTCCGCTCCTCTTCGCGAACCCGCATAGCCTCATCGAGGGCATTGTCATCGCGTGTTATGCCATCAGGTCTTCGCATGCCTTCATCTATCTGCGTGGTGAAGTCGTCCCCGTGCTGCGGCGGTTGCACACGGCCGTGACTGAGGCCTACGCGGCGGGCTACCTCGGCAAGAACATCCTGGGCAGCGGACTCGATCTCGAACTCACCGTGCACGCGGGCGCGGGCGCGTACATCTGCGGTGAGGAGACCGCACTGCTCGACTCGCTCGAAGGCCGCCGTGGTCAACCGCGGCTCCGTCCCCCTTTCCCTGCTGTCGCGGGCCTCTACGCGTGCCCGACTGTGGTGAATAACGTCGAATCGATCGCGTCGGTTCCCGCGATTATGAAGAACGGCAAGGAATGGTTCAGGTCGATGGGAAGCGAGAAGTCGCCCGGCTTCACGCTCTACTCCCTCAGCGGCCATGTCGCCGGCCCCGGCCAGTACGAGGCGCCGCTCGGCGTCACGCTCCGCCAGCTCCTCGACATGAGCGGCGGCATGCGCCCCGGACACCGCCTCAAGTTCTGGACGCCGGGCGGCTCCTCGACCCCGATGTTCACCGACGAGCACCTCGACGTCCCTCTTGACTACGAAGGAGTGGGTGCCGCGGGTTCCATGCTCGGCACCAAGGCGCTCCAGTGCTTCGACGAGACCACCTGCGTCGTACGGGCGGTCACCCGCTGGACCGAGTTCTACGCCCACGAGTCCTGCGGCAAGTGCACGCCCTGCCGTGAAGGGACGTACTGGCTCGTGCAGTTGCTGCGGGACATCGAGGCGGGCAAGGGCGTCATGAGCGACCTCGACAAGCTGAACGACATCGCCGACAACATCAACGGCAAGTCGTTCTGCGCCCTCGGTGACGGCGCCGCCTCGCCGATCTTCTCCTCGCTGAAGTACTTCCGAGAGGAGTACGAGGACCACATCACGGGCCGCGGCTGCCCCTTCGACCCCGCCAAGTCGACGGCTTGGGCGGACAAGCACACGGAGGTGAACGCATGACAGTACAGCAGTCTGACAGCGGCTCCGCCGCGGGCAAGCGCGCCTCCGGAGGTGGGGAGGCGGCGGTTCCGCCGGAAGATCTCGTCTCACTGACGATCGACGGCGCCGAGATCAGCGTGCCCAAGGGCACCCTGGTCATCCGGGCCGCCGAACAACTCGGCATCGAGATCCCCCGGTTCTGCGACCACCCTCTCCTCGACCCGGCCGGCGCCTGCCGCCAGTGCATCGTCGAGGTCGAGGGCCAGCGCAAGCCCATGGCGTCCTGCACGATCACCTGTACGGACGGGATGGTCGTCAAGACTCACCTCACCTCGCCCGTCGCGGAGAAGGCCCAGAAGGGTGTGATGGAGCTTCTGCTCATCAACCACCCGCTGGACTGCCCGGTCTGCGACAAGGGCGGCGAGTGCCCGCTGCAGAACCAGGCCATGTCGCACGGCCACGCCGAGTCCCGCTTCGAGGGCAAGAAGCGGACGTTCGAGAAGCCCGTCCCGATCTCCACGCAGGTGCTGCTCGACCGCGAGCGGTGCGTGCTGTGCGCCCGCTGCACCCGGTTCTCCAACCAGATCGCGGGCGACCCGATGATCGAACTGCTCGAACGGGGTGCGCTCCAGCAGGTCGGCACCGGCGAGGGCGACCCCTTCGAGTCGTACTTCTCCGGGAACACCATCCAGATCTGCCCGGTCGGCGCGCTGACCTCGGCGGCGTATCGCTTCCGCTCCCGCCCCTTCGACCTGGTCTCCTCGCCGTCCGTCTGCGAGCACTGCTCCGGCGGCTGCGCCACGCGCACCGACCACCGGCGCGGCAAGGTCATGCGGCGGCTCGCGGCACACGACCCCGAGGTCAACGAGGAGTGGATCTGCGACAAGGGGCGGTTCGCGTTCCGGTACGCGCAGAAGCCGGACCGGCTGTCGACGCCTCTCGTACGCAATGAGGACGGCGTCCTGGAGCCCGCGTCCTGGCCGGAGGCCCTGGACATCGCCGCCCGGGGGCTCGCCGCGGCCCGCTCCAGGGCCGGTGTCCTGACCGGCGGCCGGCTCACCGTCGAGGACGCCTACGCCTACAGCAAGTTCGCGCGCGTGGCCCTCGACACGAACGACATCGACTTCCGCGCGCGCGTGCACAGCAGCGAGGAGGCCGACTTCCTCGCCGCCCGGGTGGCGGGACACGGACGGGACCTCGACGGTACGGGCGTCACGTACGCCTCCCTCGAGAAGGCGCCCGCGGTCCTGCTGGTCGGCTTCGAGGCCGAGGAGGAGGCGCCCGGCGTCTTCCTGCGGCTGCGCAAGGCGTGGCGTGGGCACGGACAGAAGGTGTTCGCGCTCGCCACGCACGCGACCCGGGGCCTGGAGAAGGCCGGCGGCACGCTGCTGCCCGCCGCGCCCGGCACCGAGACGGAGTGGCTGGACGCCCTCGCGAGCGGGGTCGGCCTGGAGGAGGACGGCGCCAGGGCGTCCGAGGCGCTGCGCACCCAGGGCGCGGTCATCGTCGTCGGGGAGCGGCTGGCCGCCGTGGCGGGCGGGCTCACCGCCGCCGCACGGGCCGCGTCCGCGACCGGGGCAGAGCTGGTGTGGATCCCACGCCGGGCCGGGGAGCGCGGCGCCATCGAGGCGGGCGCGCTGCCGTCGCTGCTGCCGGGCGGGCGCCCGGCCACCGACCCGCGCGCGCGGGAGGAGGTCGCCGCCGCCTGGGGGGTGGCCGAACTCCCGCACCGCTACGGCCGCGACACCGGCCAGATCGTCGAGGCCGCCGCCGGCGGTGAGCTGCGGGCGCTCCTGGTCGCCGGTGTGGAGGTCGCCGACCTTCCCGACCCGGCACGCGCGCGTGAGGCGCTTTCCGAGGTGGGCTTCCTGGTGTCGCTGGAGCTGCGGCCCGGTGAGGTCACCGAGCACGCGGACGTCGTCCTCCCGGTCGCCGCGGTCGCCGAGAAGGCAGGCACCTTCGTCAACTGGGAAGGCCGGGTACGGCTGTTCGAGGCCGCGCTCAAGCCCGACCAGATGACGCGCCGCCTGGCACCCGCCGACGCGCGCGTCCTGCAGATGCTGGCCGACGCGATGGACGTCCACCTGGGGCTGCCCGATCTGCGCACCGCGCGCGTGGAGATGGACCGTCTCGGGGCGTGGGACGGGCCGCGCGCCACCGAGCCCCTGGAGAGCGCGGGACCGCTTCCGCGCCCCGCCGCCGGGGAGGCCGTACTGGCCGGACACCGGCTGCTGCTCGACCAGGGCCGCCTCCAGGAGGGCGACGACGCGCTCGCCGGGACCCGGCACGCCGCACACGCGCGCGTGTCGGCCGCCACGGCCGCCGAGGCGGGCGTCAAGAACGGCGACCTCCTGGCGGTGACCGGGCCCCAGGGGTCCGTTGAACTCCCGTTGCAGATCACCGAGATGCCCGACCGCGTGGTCTGGCTCCCGCTGAACTCCGCGGGAACGGGCGTCGCCTCCGACACCGGGGCGCTGCCCGGCGCCCTCGTCCGCATCGGCCCGGCGACCCTCGCCCCCGAAGCCCAGAAGGAGGTGGAGGCGTGACCATGGAGTACCTCGCCGCTGAAGACCTCTCCATGTTCGGCCGCGACCCGTGGTGGCTGGTCGTCATCAAGGCGGTCTTCTGCTTCGCCTTCCTGATGCTGACCGTGCTCTTCTCCATCGTCTGGGAGCGCAAGGTCGTCGCCTGGATGCAGTTGCGCATCGGCCCCAACCGGCACGGCCCCTGGGGCATGCTCCAGTCGCTCGCCGACGGCGTGAAGCTGATGCTCAAGGAAGACGTCATCGTCAAGCGCGCGGACAAGGTCGTCTACGTCCTCGCACCGATCCTCGCGGCCATCCCGGCCTTCATGGCGATCGCCGTGATCCCCTTCGGCCCGGCCGGCAACGAGGTCTCGATCTTCGGCCAGCGCACCACGATGCAGCTCACCGACCTGCCGGTCGCGATGCTCTACATCCTGGCCATCGGCTCCGTGGGTGTGTACGGGTTCGTCCTGGGAGGCTGGTCCTCGGGATCGACGTACCCGCTGCTCGGCGGCATCCGCTCGTGTGCCCAGATGATCTCGTACGAGATCGCCATGGGCGTGGCCTTCGCCTCGGTGTTCCTCTACACCGGGTCGATGTCGACCTCGGCGATCGTCGAAGCCCAGCAGGACCGCTGGTACATCCTGCTCCTCCCGGTCTCATTCCTCATCTACATGGTGACGATGGTGGGCGAGTCCAGCCGGGCCCCCTTCGACATGCCGGAGTCCGAGGGCGACCTGGTCGGCGGCTTCAACACCGAGTACAGCTCCATCAAGTTCGCGATGTTCATGCTCTCCGAGTACATCCACATGATCACCGTGTCGATGATCGCGGTGACGCTGTTCCTCGGCGGCTGGCGGGCCCCCTGGCCCATCAGCACCTTCTGGGAGGGCGCGAACCACGGCTGGTGGCCGATGCTCTGGTTCGTCGTCAAGCTCCAGCTGCTGGTCTTCTTCTTCATCTGGCTGCGCGGCACGCTCCCGCGCGTCCGCTACGACCAGTTGATGAAGCTCGGCTGGAAGGTCCTCATTCCAGTCTCCGTGGCCTGGCTGATGCTCGTCGCGACCGTACGGGCCATGCGGAACGAGAACTACAACTTCTCCGAGATCGCGCTGTACATCGGCGGCGGCGTCCTCGTCCTGCTCCTCCTCTCCTTCGTGGCGGACATGTTCCGCGAACGTCGAGAAGCGCAGCAGCAGAAGCCCGCCGAGCCCGCCGCCTTCGACCCGACGGCCGGTGGATACCCCGTACCGCCGCTGCCCGGACAGACCCTGCCGCCCGTGCCGCGCAGGCGGCCACGGCGCGAGCGGGAGCTGATTGTCAGTGGTGGGCCCGATACTGACAGTGACGGATCTTCGAGTGGGAGGGAGGCGTCCGATGGCTGATGAGCCGAAGGAGACCAAGCCGGGTTTCCAGAACCCCGTCGCCGGCTTCGGCGTGACCTTCAAGGCCATGTTCAAGAAGCGGCTGACCGAGCAGTACCCGGAGCAGCACAAGACCACCGCACCGCGGTTCCACGGCCGGCACCAGCTCAACCGCCATCCGGACGGCCTGGAGAAGTGCGTCGGCTGCGAGCTGTGCGCCTGGGCCTGCCCCGCCGACGCCATCTACGTGGAGGGCGCGGACAACACGGAGGAGGAGCGCTACTCGCCGGGCGAGCGGTACGGCCGCGTCTACCAGATCAACTACGCCCGCTGCATCCTGTGCGGCCTGTGCATCGAGGCGTGCCCCACGCGCGCGCTCACGATGACCAACGAGTTCGAGCTGGCCGACTCCAGCCGCGCCGACCTCATCTACACCAAGGAGCAGCTGCTCGCCGGACTCGAAGAGGACATGGTCGACACACCCCACGCGATTTACCCCGGCATGGACGAGCAGGACTACTACCGGGGGCTGGTCACCGAGGCCGCGCCCGGCACGGAGCGCCAAGCCGCCGTTTCCAAGGGCGAGATGCCCTTTGAAGAGGGGGTGGAGGCATGAGCGCACAGCTCGCGGCGTACTCCACCTCCACAGGCGAGGCCTTCCAGTTCTGGGTGCTCGGCACTGTCGCCGTGATCGGCGCCCTGGGTACCGTCTTCATGAAGAAGACCGTGCACAGCGCGCTCTGCCTCGCCGGGACCATGATCATTCTGGCGGTGTTCTACCTCGCCAATGGCGCCTACTTCCTCGGCATCGTGCAGATCGTCGTCTATACCGGCGCGATCATGATGCTGTTCCTGTTCGTGGTGATGCTCGTCGGCGTCACCGCGGCGGACTCGCTGAAGGAGACCATCAAGGGGCAGCGCTGGCTGGCCCTGCTGTGCGGTCTCGGCTTCGGCATCCTGCTGACCGCGGGCATCGGCAACGCCTCGCTCGCGGAGTTCAACGGCCTCGCGCAGGCGAACGCGAACGGCAACGTCGAAGGCCTCGCCGCCCTCATCTTCACGAAGTACGTGTTCGCCTTCGAGGTCACCGGCGCCCTGCTCATCACGGCCGCCGTCGGCGCCATGCTGCTCACCCACCGCGAGCGCACCGAGCGCGCCAAGACCCAGCGCGAGCTGTCCGAGCAACGCGTACGGGACGGAAAGCACCTGCCGCCGCTGCCGGCGCCCGGGGTGTACGCGCGGCACAACGCGGTGGACATCGCCGGCCTCCTCCCGGACGGCACCCCGTCCGAGCTCACCGTCAACAAGACGCTGCGGGAGCGCGGCCAGATCCGCGACGTGTCCACCGAGGCGCTGAACGACCTCAAGGCCCTGGAGCAGCGCGCCGAGGACCGCCTGGAGCGGACGAACTCCGGGGAGGGGTCGAAGTGAGTCCCGTCAACTACCTGTATCTCGCCGCCCTGCTGTTCACGATCGGCGCCACCGGCGTACTGATCAGGCGGAACGCGATCGTGGTGTTCATGTGCGTCGAGCTGATGCTCAACGCCTGCAACCTCACGCTCGTCGCCTTCTCCCGGATGCACGGCAACCTCGACGGCCAGATCATCGCCTTCTTCACGATGGTCGTCGCCGCCGCGGAGGTCGTGGTCGGGCTCGCGATCATCGTGTCGCTGTTCCGTTCCCGCCACTCGGCCTCGGTCGACGACGCCAGCCTGATGAAGCTCTGAGGGGTCGCTGAATCGTGGAGAACCTGATTGCGCTGCTGGTGGCGGCGCCTCTGCTCGGAGCGGCCGTCCTGCTGTGCGGCGGACGGCGCCTGGACGCCGTCGGCCACTGGATCGGCACCGCCCTCGCGGCCGTCTCCTTCGTCCTCGGCGTCGTCCTCTTCGCCGACATGCTCGGCAAGGACGCCGAACACCGGGAAATCGGCCAGCACCTGTTCAGCTGGGTGCCGGTCGAGGGCTTCCAGGCGGACGTCGCCTTCCAGCTCGACCAGCTGTCGATGACGTTCGTCCTGCTGATCACCGGCGTCGGCTCGCTCATCCACCTGTACTCGGTCGGGTACATGGAGCACGACGAGCGCCGGCGCCGCTTCTTCGGCTATCTGAACCTGTTCCTCGCGGCGATGCTGCTGCTCGTCCTCGCCGACAACTACCTGCTGCTGTACGTCGGCTGGGAGGGCGTCGGCCTCGCCTCGTACCTGCTGATCGGCTTCTGGCAGCACAAGCCCAGCGCCGCCACCGCCGCGAAGAAGGCCTTCCTGGTCAACCGTGTCGGCGACATGGGTCTGTCGATCGCCATCATGCTGATGTTCACCACCTTCGGGACCTTCGCCTTCGGGCCGGTCCTGGAGTCCACCGGTGAGACCGGCGAGGGCACACTCACCGCGATCGGCCTGATGCTGCTGCTCGCCGCCTGCGGCAAGTCCGCCCAGGTGCCGCTGCAGTCCTGGCTCGGGGACGCGATGGAGGGCCCGACCCCGGTCTCGGCCCTCATCCACGCGGCGACCATGGTGACCGCGGGCGTGTACCTGATCGTCCGCTCCGGGGCGATCTTCAACGCGGCGCCCGACGCGCAGTTGGTCACCACGGTGGTCGGCGCGGTCACGCTGCTCTTCGGTGCGATCGTCGGTTGCGCGAAGGACGACATCAAGAAGGCCCTCGCCGGGTCGACGATGTCGCAGATCGGCTACATGATCCTGGCCGCCGGCCTCGGCCCCATCGGCTATGTCTTCGCGATCATGCACCTGGTGACGCACGGCTTCTTCAAGGCCGGGCTCTTCCTCGGCGCCGGCTCGGTCATGCACGCCATGAACGACGAGGTCGACATGCGGAAGTACGGCGGCCTGCGCAAGTACATGCCGGTCACGTTCGTCACCTTCGGCCTCGGCTACCTCGCCATCATCGGCTTCCCGGGCCTGTCCGGCTTCTTCTCCAAGGACAAGATCATCGAGGCGGCCTTCGCCAAGGGCGGCACCGAGGGCTGGATCCTCGGCGGCGTGGCCCTGCTGGGCGCGGCCATCACGGCGTTCTACATGACGCGCGTGATGCTGATGACGTTCTTCGGAGAGGAGCGCTGGCGAAACCAGCCCACTCCCTCCCCGGCCGAGCCGAGCGTGGAGCCCGCCGCCGAGACGCGCGGTGAGCACGCTGAACCGCACCCGCACGAGTCGCCCAGGGTCATGACGATCCCCATGATCCTGCTGGCCTTCGGGTCGGTGTTCGCCGGCGGCCTGTTCAGCGTCGGCGACCGGTTCATCCACTGGCTGGAGCCCGTCACCGACCACGCGCACGGGCACCCGCCGGTCAGCGCGCTGACGGTCACGCTCTCCACGGTGGCCGTGATGGTCATCGGCGTCGGCCTGGCCTACGTCCAGTACGGGCGCCGTCCCGTACCGGTCGTCGCCCCGCGCGGGTCGCTGCTCACCCGGGCCGCCCGGCGCGACCTCCTCCAGGACGACTTCAACCACGTCGTCCTCGTACGCGGCGGAGAGCACCTCACGCGCTCCCTGGTGTACGTCGACCACACCCTGGTCGACGGGGTCGTCAACGGCACGGCGGCCACGATGGGCGGCCTCTCCGGTCGGCTGCGCAGGCTGCAGAACGGTTACGCGCGCAGTTACGCGGTCTCGATGTTCGGCGGTGCGGCGGTCCTCATCGCCGCGACCCTGCTGATGAGGGCGGTCTGATACCGATGTCCTTTCCTCTGCTGACAGCGACGGCGGCCCTCCCGGCACTCGGGGCGATCGCCACGGCCGCCGTACCGGCCGCGAAGCGCACCGCCGCCAAATGGCTGGCGCTGATCGTCTCGCTGGCCACGCTCGTGCTCGCCGCGATCGTCCTGGTCCGCTTCGACCCGGGCGGCGACCGCTACCAGCTCACCGAATCCCACGCCTGGATCAAGGACTTCGGGGTGCGGTACGAGCTGGGTGTGGACGGCATCGCGGTGGCGCTCATCGCGCTGACCGCCCTGCTGATCCCGTTCATCATCCTCGCGGGCTGGCACGACGCCGACCCGCTGGAGACCGGGCACACGAGGTGGCGGCCCACCCAGGGCTTCTTCGCCCTGATCCTGGCCGTCGAGGCGATGGTGATCATCTCCTTCGAGGCCACCGACATCTTCCTCTTCTACATCTTCTTCGAAGCCATGCTCATCCCGATGTACTTCCTCATCGGAGGCTTCGGGGACCGCGCCCACGAGCACGGCGAGGAGACGGCGTCCACGCAACGGTCGTACGCGGCCGTGAAGTTCCTCCTCTACAACCTGGCCGGCGGTCTCATCATGCTGGCCGCGGTGATCGGCCTCTACGTGGTCGCCGGGAACTTCTCGCTCACGGAGATCGCCGCGGCCCGGGCCAACGGCTCGCTGGACATGGCGACCAGCACGGAGCGGTGGCTGTTCCTCGGGTTCTTCTTCGCGTTCGCGGTGAAGGCGCCCCTGTGGCCGCTGCACACCTGGCTGCCCAACGCCATGGGGGAGGCCACCGCCCCGGTCGCCGTACTGATCACGGCCGTGGTCGACAAGGTGGGCACCTTCGCGATGCTGCGCTTCTGCCTCCAGCTGTTCCCGGAGGCCTCGAAGTGGGCGACGCCGGTCGTCCTCGTACTGGCGCTCGTCAGCATCATCTACGGGGCGCTGCTCGCCGTCGGCCAGCGGGACATCAAGCGGCTGGTGGCGTATGCGTCGATCTCGCACTTCGGGTTCATCATCCTGGGCATCTTCGCGATGACCAGCCAGGGCCAGTCGGGTGCGACGCTCTACATGGTCAACCACGGGATCTCGACCGCCGCGCTGATGCTGGTGGCCGGCTTCCTGATCTCGCGGCGCGGCTCGCGGCTCATCGCCGACTACGGCGGTGTGCAGAAGGTGGCCCCGGTGCTCGCCGGCACGTTCCTGATCGGCGGTCTGGCGACCCTGTCGCTCCCGGGACTCGCGCCGTTCGTGAGTGAGTTCCTGGTCCTGGTCGGCACGTTCGCGCGTTACCCGGTGATCGGGATCATCGCCACCCTCGGCATCGTCCTGGCCGCGCTCTACACCCTCGTCCTCTACCAGAGGACGATGACGGGCCCGGTGAAGGCCGAGGTCGCGTCCATGCCCGACCTCAGGGTGCGGGAACTCGTGGTCGTCGCCCCGCTGATCGCGCTGCTGATCCTCCTGGGCGTCTACCCGAAGCCGGTCACCGACATCGTCAACCCGGCGGTCGAACAGACCATGTCCGATGTACAGAAGCAGGACCCCGAGCCCGAGGTGGAGGCGGCCAAGTGAGCGCATCAGCCGTCCACAGCCTGTGGACAACGGCGGCCGATCCGATCAGCAGGATCGACGCGCCGAAGATCGAATACGGGCAGCTGTCGCCCACCCTCATCGTCATCGGGGCAGCGGTCGTCGGTGTGCTGATCGAGGCGGTCGTACCACGCAAGTCCCGTTACTACGTCCAGGTCTTCGTGTCCGTCGTCGCGCTCGCCGCCGCCTTCGCCGCGGTCATCGCGCTCGCGGTCGGCGGGTACGGCACCACGAAGGCGGGCATCGCGGCCATGGGCGCGATCGCCGTCGACGGACCGGCCCTGTTCCTGCAGGGCACGATTCTCCTGGCCGGCCTGCTCGGCGTGTTCACCTTCGCCGAACGGCGGCTGGACCCGGTGGCGCACGGCAACCGGGTCGACTCGTTCGCCGCGGAGGCCGCGTCCGTGCCCGGCAGCGACGGCGAGAAGGCCGCGGTGAAGGCCGGGTTCGCCACGACGGAGGTGTTCCCGCTACTGCTGTTCGCGATCGCGGGCATGCTGATCTTCCCGTCGGCGAATGATCTGCTGACGCTGTTCATCGCCTTGGAAGTCTTCTCCCTGCCGTTGTATCTGCTGTGCGCCGTGGCCCGCCGCAAGCGGCTCATGTCACAGGAAGCCGCGGTCAAGTACTTCCTGCTGGGAGCCTTCGCCTCCGCGTTCTCGCTCTTCGGCATCGCCCTGCTGTACGGGTACGCGGGCTCCGTGTCGTACGCGACGATCGCGCAGGTCGTCGACGGGACCGTCCAGAACGTGACTCCGGCCCTCGCGGACACCATGGGCAACGACGCGCTGCTGCTCGTCGGCGCGGCGATGCTGGTCATGGGGCTGCTGTTCAAGGTGGGCGCGGTGCCGTTCCACATGTGGACACCGGATGTGTACCAGGGTGCGCCGACTCCGGTCACGGGCTTCATGGCGGCGGCGACGAAGGTGGCGGCGTTCGGTGCGCTGCTGCGTCTGCTGTATGTCGTCCTGCCGGGGCTGCGGTGGGACTGGCGGCCGGTGATGTGGGCAGTCGCGATCGTCACCATGCTGGGCGGCGCGATCGTGGCGATCACTCAGACCGACATCAAGCGGTTGCTGGCGTACTCGTCGATCGCGCACGCGGGGTTCATCCTCGCGGGTGTCATCGCGGCCTCGCCGGACGGTGTCTCGTCGGTGCTGTTCTATCTGGGCGCGTACTCGTTCGTGACGATCGGGGCGTTCGCCGTCGTCACTCTGGTGCGGGACGCGGGTGGCGAGGCCACGCATCTGTCGAAGTGGGCCGGGCTCGGGCGGCGGTCTCCCATGGTGGCGGCCGTGTTCGCGGTCTTCCTGCTGGCGTTCGCCGGTATTCCGCTGACCTCCGGGTTCGCCGGGAAGTTCGCCGTGTTCAAGGCCGCGGCCGAGGGGGGTGCCGGGGAGATCGTGGTCATCGGTGTCATCTCCTCGGCCATCGCCGCGTTCTTCTACATCCGCGTGATCGTGCTCATGTTCTTCAGCGAGCCGCGCCCCGAGGGGCCGACGGTCGCCGTGCCGTCGCCGTTGACCATGACGGCGATCGGGGTGGGCGTGGCGGTCACGCTGGGGCTCGGTGTGGCGCCGCAGTACTTCCTGGATCTGGCGGGGCAGGCGGGGGTCTTCGTCCGCTGACGTGCTCCGCTCGCCTTGTGCGTCCGTGCCGGGACCCGGCCCTCTCAGAGGGGGCCGGGTCCTGTCGTATGTGCCGGGCCTCGCCTGTTCGGTGGGTGCCGGACCTCAGCTGTCCGGGCAGGTCACCTTGGGGTTGAAGGTGGCGAAGAGGCCCTTGGGGTTCTTCTTGTAGAGGTAGGCGTGCAGGTCGTAGTGGACCGGCATGTCGTCGGTGTGACCCGGCATCGGTCCCTCCATGTTCACACCGAAGATCGACGGCCAGACCGCGTTGTGGGTGTTCGGGTCCTGGTCCTCGTCCACCACCAACCACTCGACTCCGACGAGCCTGCGTTGTCCGTCCTTGCCGTCCTCGTAGAGCAGGGCCGCCGGCCTGGCGGGATCGGTCGAATTGATGTTCTGCGGGTTGATGTAGTGGTAACCCATGCCGCCCTCGCCCTCCTCGAAGACACAGACCTCGTCGGGGACGAAGCCGTCCTCGATCGCGAACGGCTCGTACTGGTACTTGCCCGTCGCGGCGTACGTCTTCGCGATGTCCTTCCACGCGGAGGGGGCGGGGTTGACCGGGGTCGGGTCGGCGTGTGCGGGCGCCGCGGTGAGCGAGAACGCGGTGGTCAGGGCGAGGGTGCAGGCGGCCTTGGCGGCGCGTTTGGCCTGGGTGGGGCTGAGGGGGGACATGCTTGCGGGGCTCCTTGAGAGAGGGGCACCGGGGCGCCCGTTCGTGGGGGTGGCGGGCCTCCCCCGTCCCGCGTGAGCAGCTTGGCCCGCGGGGGACAGGGGTGCCAGGCGGGGCGGGCCATTGGGCTGAGGGGGTGCGGTGGGTCAAGGAGGGGGTGGTGGGCTTCGGGCAGCCTGTGGATAACTCTGAGGCTGTCGGTCCGGACCCCTATCGTGGCAAGGGCTGGGAGAGAGACGAGCACGATGTACGGGGGATCGGAGATGACCGGGATGGGCGGGACGGGTGTGATGGCGGCAGAGGGTGCGGCGGTGGACGGCGCGGCGGTGCAGTCAGCTGTGGGGTCGGCCGCAGGGTCGGCCGCGGGTATGGGTATGGGGCGGTCAGGAGTGAGTGAGGCGCTGGCCGTACTGCATCGGGTCTTCGGGTACGAGGCCTTTCGGGGCGAGCAGGAAGCGGTCATCGAGCATGTGGTGGCGGGCGGGGACGCCGTGGTGCTCATGCCGACGGGCGGGGGCAAGTCGCTCTGCTATCAGATTCCGGCTCTGGTCCGGCCGGGAACCGGGGTGGTTGTCTCGCCTCTCATCGCGTTGATGCAGGACCAGGTGGACGCGCTGCGGGCGCTGGGCGTGCGTGCCGGGTTCATGAACTCCACGCAGGACTTCGACGAGCGGCGGGTGGTGGAGGCGGAGTTCCTGGCCGGTGAGCTGGACCTGCTCTATCTCGCGCCGGAGCGGCTGCGGCTGGACTCGACGCTGGATCTGCTCGCCCGGGGGAAGCTGTCCGTCTTCGCGATCGACGAAGCGCACTGTGTGGCCCAGTGGGGGCACGACTTCCGGCCCGACTATCTCGCGCTGTCCCTGCTGGGGGAGCGGTGGCCCGACGTGCCGCGGATCGCGCTGACCGCGACGGCCACGCGGGCGACCCATCGGGAGATCACCGAGCGGCTGGGCATGGGGACGGCCCGGCACTTCGAGGCCAGCTTCGACCGGCCCAATATCCAGTACCGGATCGTGCCCAAGGCCGACCCGAAGAAGCAGTTGCTGGCGTTCCTGAAGCAGGAGCACGAGGGTGACGCGGGGATCGTGTACTGCCTCTCGCGGAACTCGGTGGAGAAGACCGCGGAGTTCCTGAGCCGGAACGGCATCGAGGCCGTGCCGTACCACGCGGGGCTGGACGCGGGGACGCGTGCCGCGCACCAGGCGCGGTTCCTGCGGGAGGAGGGGCTGGTCGTCACGGCGACCATCGCCTTCGGGATGGGCATCGACAAGCCGGACGTACGGTTCGTCGCGCATCTGGATCTGCCCAAGTCGGTGGAGGGGTACTACCAGGAGACCGGGCGTGCGGGGCGTGACGGGCTGCCGTCCACCGCGTGGATGGCGTACGGGCTGAACGACGTCATACAGCAGCGGAAGCTGATCCAGGGCGGGGAGGGCGACGAGGCGTTCCGGCGGCGGGCGGCGATGCATCTCGACGCGATGCTGGCGCTGTGCGAGACGGCTCAGTGCCGGCGGGGGCAGCTGCTCGCGTACTTCGGGCAGGAGCCGCAGGTCGGGGGGTGCGGGAACTGCGATACGTGTCTGACCCCGCCGGAGACGTGGGACGGGACGGTGGCCGCGCAGAAGGTGCTGTCGGCTGTGGTGCGGTTGCAGCGGGAGCGGGGGCAGAAGTTCGGGGCCGTGCAGATCGTGGACATTCTGCTCGGGCGGCGGACGGCCCGGGTGATCCAGTTCGATCACGATCAGTTGTCTGTTTTTGGGATCGGGGAGGAACTGAGTGAGGGGGAGTGGCGGGGGGTTGTGCGGCAGCTGCTGGCGCAGGGGTTGCTGGCGGTGGAGGGGGAGTACGGGACGCTCGTGCTGACCGAGGGCAGTGGGGCGGTGTTGCGGCGGGAGCGGGAGGTTCCGTTGCGCAAGGAGCCGGTCGCTCCGCGGGTTGCGCAGGTTCGGGCTGAACGTAAGCCGAAGGCTGCCGCTGCGGCCGAGTTGGCGCCGGAGTTGGTGCCGGCGTTCGAGGCGCTGCGGGCTTGGCGGGCCGAGCGGGCTCGGGAGCAGGGGGTTCCGGCGTACGTCATCTTCCATGACGCGACGCTTCGGGAGATCGCGACGGTGTGGCCTACGTCGGTGGGGCAGCTGGGTGGGATCAGCGGGGTGGGGGAGAAGAAGTTGGCGACGTATGGGGAGGGGGTGCTTGGGGTGCTTGCCTCGTTGGGTGGGGGGTCTGGTGATGGGCCTGGTGGGGGAGCTGCTGAGGCTTCTGGGGGTGCTGCTGGCGGGGGTGTGGCGTCGGTGGGTGCGGGTGAGGAGGGGCAGGACTTCGACTGGCCGGATGTGGAGCCGGAGCCTGAGCATGACGATTGGGCTTAGGGGCGGGGGTGCGTTCCCGCTGGTGGTCGGCGCCTGCGGTTTGTGAGGGCGGGGCGTGGCGTGGCGCGGCTGCCGCCGGGTGGGTGGGGCGCGTGCGGTTCGTTGGGGTCGAGGGCGTGGGCGGCTGCCGCCGGGTGGGTGGCGCCTGGGGTTCGTCCGGGGGGGCGGGGGCGCCGGGGGTCTCCGTCCTCGGTCCGATGCGACTTGGGTTGGGTGTGTAGGCAGCTTTGGTTGTCGCGACATCCGCTGCGGGCGGACACCCCCCGACACACCCCCTTCCCGCCGTACGCGGCCACCGGGGGGGGTGGGGTGCGCGGCGCGCTTTCCTGCCGTGCGTCGGCTGTCCCGCCGTGGGGCGGTGCGCTCAGGCGGCTGGGGTGATCCTTCCGCTCACCTCGCCCAGGCCGACCTTGGTGTTGTTCGGGCCCGGGGCCCAGGCCGTGAAGGTGACCTCGTCGCCGTCTTCCAGGAAGGTGCGCTTGCCGTTGGGGAGGTCGAGGGGGTCGCGGCCGTTCCAGGTCAGTTCGAGGAGGGAGCCTCGTTGGTCGGCCGAGGGGCCGCTGACCGTGCCTGAGCCGTAGAGGTCTCCGGTGCGGAGGGAGGCGCCGTTGACGGTCAGGTGGGCGAGTTGCTGGGCGGCCGTCCAGTACATGGTGGAGAAGGGGGGCTCGGAGACGACGTGGCCGTTGATGGCGACGGTGATGCGGAGGTCGTAGGCGGTGGGGTCCTCGGAGGAGTCGTCGAGGTAGGGGAGGAGGGGGTGGGAGCGGGGCGGCGGGGGGACGCGGGCCTCGTCCAGGGCGTCGAGCGGGGTGATCCAGGCTGACAGGGAAGTGGCGAAGGACTTGCCCAGGAAGGGGCCCAGGGGGACGTACTCCCAGGCCTGGATGTCCCGGGCGGACCAGTCGTTGAGGAGGCAGAGGCCGAAGACGTGGTCGCGGAAGGCGCTGAGGGGGACGGATGTACCCATGGCAGTGGGGGCGCCGACTACGAAGCCGACCTCCGCTTCGATGTCCAGGCGGACGGAGGGGCCGAAGACCGGGGCGGGGTCCGTGGGGGCTTTGCGTTGGCCGGAGGGGCGGGTCACCTCGGTGCCGGAGACGACGACGGTGCCGGATCTGCCGTGGTAACCGATCGGCAGGTGCTTCCAGTTGGGGGTGAGGGAGTCGGTGGCGTCGGGGCGGAAGATCTGGCCGACGTTCCGGGCGTGGTGCTCGGAGGAGTAGAAGTCGACGTAGTCCGCCACCTCGAAGGGGAGGTGGAGGGTGACCGAGGAGAGGGGGTGGAGGTGGGAGGCGATCGCTTGCTGGTGGGACGGGATCGTCACCCAGGCGGTGAGGGCTCGGCGGACGTCCGACCAGGTGGTGCGGCCCGCGGACAGCAGGGGGTTCAGGGTCGGCCGGGCGAGGAGGGCTGCGTAGGGGGAGCCAAGGGTGTGGGCTGCCGCGCCCGCGTCGAGTACGTGGTCGCCCAGGCGGACGCCGACGGTGCGGTCCGTGGAGCCGGGCAACGAGAAGATGCCGTACGGGAGGTTGTGCGGGCCGAAGGAGTCGCCCTCGGGGACGTCGAAGGGGGGCATCGGGTGGCTGCCTCGCTTTCCGTGCTGTCCGTTGGCCGTCGTGGTTGCGGCACACGTTACGGGGGAGTGACGTGATCCACCCGCTGCGCGACGCCCGGCTTTCGGAGGTGTGCGTCACGATGTCCTCGCCGTGGTCGGGCGGCTCGCGGTGCGGATGACCGTGATGCCCAGTCGTCGTCAACGTCCTCTGGCCGTACGGGATTCGGACAGGTCGGACGGTTCGGGAGCGGGGTGGCGGAGTCGTACTGACGGGATATCGGACGTCGTCCGGTTCGGGTCGAGTCGACGGGCCGATCGATCCGTATTCTCTGATCATGGCCGCACGTACCGCATATGCCCTTATCGCCACCGACCTGGACGGGACGCTGCTACGCGGCGATGACACGCTCTCCGACCGGTCCAGGGATGCTCTGGCGCACGCCGTCGCGTGCGGAGCGCGCCACTTGGTGGTGACAGGGCGGCCCGCGCCGCGCGTGCGCCCTCTGTTGGAGGACCTCGGCGGTGGTGGGCTCGCGGTATGCGGGCAGGGCGCGCAGTTGTACGACGTGGGCGCGGACCGGCTGCTCTGGTCGGTCACGCTGGACCGGGAGCTGGCCGAGACCGCGCTCGGGAAGATCGAGGCGGAGGTCGGGCAGGTGTATGCGGCGGTCGACCAGGACGGGGTCGAGGGGCTCACGCTCGTCGAGCCCGGCTATGTGATGCCGCATCCCACGCTGCCCGCCCTGCGCGTGCCGAGGCGGGACGACCTGTGGTGCGAGCCGATCAGCAAGGTGCTGCTGCGGCATCCCTTTCTGTCGGACGACGAGTTGGCGTCGGCGGCGCGCGGAGCGGTCGGTTCCCTCGCGACGGTCACGATGTCGGGGCCCGGCACCGTCGAACTCCAGCCATGCGGCATCACCAAGGCGACGGGCCTCGCGCTGGCCGCCCAGAATCTGGGGCTGGCCCCGGAGGACACCGTCGCCTTCGGTGACATGCCGAACGACATCCCCATGTTCGACTGGGCCGACCACGGGGTCGCCATGGCCAACGCCCACCCCGAACTCAAGGCCGTCGCCGACGAGGTGACCCTGTCGAACGAGGAGGACGGGATCGCGGTGGTGTTGGAGAGGCTGTTTCCCTAAGAGGAAGGGGGCCTCTCGGCCTCAGTACGGGCCGAACACGTTGTCGATCGAGCCGTACCGTGCGGCGGCGTAGTTGCACGCGGCCGTGATGTTCGCGACCGGGTCGAAGGGGTCGTACACCGTGCCGGGGACGTGGTACGCGGCGAAGGTCGGGTCGATGACCTGGAGGAGGCCCTTGGAGGGGGTGCCGGCGGCGGCGTTGGAGTCCCAGTTGTTGATGGCCTGGGGGTTGCCGGACGACTCGCGCATGATGTTGCGGTAAATGCCGTCGTATGTGCCCGGGATCCCCTTCTGCGCCATGATGTCCAGGGACTGGCGGATCCAGCCGTCGAGGTTGTTCGCGTACGTCGGGGCCGAGGCCTGGGCGGCCTTGGTGGCCCCCGTCGACGTGGACGCCGTGGTCGCCTTCGTGCTCTTCAGGGTCAGCTTCAGACCCGGGTGGATCAGCCCCGGGTTGCCGCCGATGGCCTCGCGGTTGTTCTTGTAGAGCTGCTTCCAGCCGCCGGTCGTGGAGTGCTTCTTCGCGATCTTGGAGAGGGTGTCGCCCTTGACCACCGTGTACGTGGCGGGGGCGGCGGTGACGGTGTGGGTCTGGACCTGGGCCGGCTGTGCCGCGGTCGCGGTCGTCGCGCCCAGGAGGGGGATGGCGAGTGCGGCTCCGCCGGTTCCGGCGGTGAGGATGCCTCGGGTGAGCGTGTTGTTGGTTCTCGGTCGGCGGTGCTTGCCTCGTGCGGACATGGCGCGTTCCTCTCCGGCGCCTGCGAGGTGAGCTGTCGGGTTCGGGCGGGGAGGTGCCCGGCCGTGTGCGGCGACGGATCGCTGCACGTGGCTTCACCCCGAGCCGTTCCGGAGTCCGGACCGGCGACTTGCCTGGGTCCCCCGCTCCTGCCGTGCGTGAGTGAGTGGGTTGGGTGGGGATACCGGACGGCGGCAGGATTCGGCGGTCCGTCCGGATGGGCGTGAACGTATGCGAGCGCACAGGAGGGCGACAAGGGGGGATTTGAGGGGGAGAGCGTATTTGACCTTGCTTTTGGAGGGGTTTAAAGTGATGATTTGTCCGGAGCGAAAAATTCAACTTGCCTTTTGTGAATGGGGGAATGGTTTGCTGGGGGGTAGGGGGAGAGGGCTCGTTCGGCGTGACTCAATTCACGGGAGCGAGTCGGATTTGACTGAAGGTAAGCCGCGATTCGGTCAACTCGGGCGTGTCGTGCGCCCGGTGTTCGGGGAATCTGTGGCGCGGGAGGTCGGGGGTGCGGCTCGAACTGCTGATGCGCGTATGGCCTGTTGATTTGCGGCACGGCCTCTGTTCGTGCGATGCCGAACCGCGCGACCGGCTGAGTCGGTGACCGTCGAGGTCTCCTTCGGCGGCGGTGATCCGCCGCCCCGAGGCCGCCCGTGTTCCCGTCGGTGTCGGTGTCGGTGTCGGTGTCGGTGTCGGTGTCGGTGTCGGCGTCGGTGTCGGCGTCGGCGGGCGCGCGTGCGTCGGCCTCCGCGTGCGTGGCTCCGGCGGGGTGATCGAGGTTCGTGCCGGGCTACGGGGCCCGGGTGACCGGTACGGGACACCGTGGGCTCGACCGGTGGGCGCTCGTGGTGATCGAAACGTGACCGGATACGCTGACTTGAGTGAAGGCAGAGACAGATCGACAAACAGGTCAACAAACCTTGTCGGAGGCGAGTGACCTGCTCGTGAGGTTGACCGCCGCGACCTGAGACCGACAGACCAGACCGACCGTGTGACCGTCAGCAGACGTCAGCAGACAGGAGACCCCTCGTGACCGTCGTCGAGCCGTTCGGGCTGAGCGTGCGGGACCAGGCTCTCGAAGCCGATGTCCAGGCCGGATTGGCGGCTGTCGAGGAAGGCCTGCTCGAAGCGACCAAGAGCGAGGTCGCCTTCATCCAGGAGGCCGCACAGCATCTGCTGAGGGCCGGCGGCAAGCGGTTTCGTCCCCTGCTCGTGATGCTCGCCGCGCAGTTCGGTGACCCGTACGCCCCCGGGGTCGTGCCGTCGGCCGTTGTCGTCGAGCTGACGCATCTCGCCACGCTGTACCACGACGATGTCATGGACGAGGCGGACGTACGGCGCGGGGTGCCCAGCGCGAACGCCCGCTGGGGGAACTCCCTCGCCGTCCTCACCGGGGACTTCCTCTTCGCCCGGGCCTCCCACATCCTCGCCGACCTCGGGCCCGAGGCGGTACGGGTCCAGGCCGAGGCCTTCGAGCGGCTGGTCACCGGGCAGATCCTGGAGACCGCCGGGCCGCAGGGCGGGCGGGACCCCATCGAGCACTACCTCGACGTGCTCGGCGGCAAGACCGGGTCGCTGGTGGCGGTGTCCGGGCGGTTCGGGGCGATGATGTCCGGGGCCGACGAGACGGTCGTGGATGTGCTGACGCAGTACGGGGAGCGGCTGGGGGTCGCCTTCCAACTGGCGGACGACGTGCTGGACATCGCGTCCGACTCGCACGAGTCCGGGAAGACGCCGGGGACGGATTTGCGTGAGGGCGTTCCTACGATGCCGGTGCTGCGGTTGCGGGAGCGGGCGGCCAGGCTGGGGCTGGCCGAGGACGCCGCGCTGTGTGAACTGCTGGAGTCCGACCTGAGTGATGATGCGCGGCTGGGGGAGGCGTTGGGGTTGATGCGGGCGCATCCTGCGCTGGAGCTGGCGCGGCGGGACACCGTGCGGTTCGCGGAGGAGGCGCGGGCTGCGTTGGTGCCGTTGCGTGAGTGTGAGGCCAAGGCTGCGTTGGTGGGGTTGTGCGATGCGGTGGTGCATCGGGCGGGCTGAGTTTTCTCGCCCCCGCCGCCCCTACCCGTCCCATCCTCCAGGGGCTCCGCCCCTTCGACCCCGTCGGGGCTTCGCCCCGGATCCCCGTGAGGGGGTGGGGGTGGGGGTTGTCTGCGGGCTGCGGGTTGGTTGTGGCTGGTCGCGCCGTTCCCCGCGCCCCTAGAGGGCGCGGCTCAGGCTTACCCCTACGGGTCGGGGGAGGTGTCGGCCCTTCGCGTCATACCGCAGCAGTACGCGGAGTTGATCCCGGGGGCTGACGCTTCTGGCTGGCTGATTTGGTCAGATGGTTGGCACCACTCCTCACCGATTCGGGTGAGAATGGCGGCTCGGGGTGGACGACGACGAGTGCGAGGACGACGACAGCAGGCCGCCGCCGACTACGGAGGTAAGGCAGACATGGCACCGTACGAAACCGACGGCAGCGCGCAGGCCGGCGACGAGGTCGACGAGGTTGAGGAGAGGCGCACGGCGCGACGCAGGGCCGCGCGGTACGTCGTTCCGGTCGCGGTCGTGGGGGTCGCGGCGGCGACCATCGGGCTCGTTCCGGCGTTCGCCGGGTCGGGCGACCCGGACCTGCCGGAGATCAGCGCACAGGAACTCATCGAGAAGATCGCCGCGTCGGACGTGCAGCAGCTGTCCGGCACGGTGAAGATCAGCACGGACCTCGGCCTGCCGGACCTGGGCGGTCTGGCGAGCGGCTTCGGGGCGGGAGGAGGCGGCGGTCCCCGCGGTGGCGACGGTGACGGCTCGTCCGCCGACCCCTCGTCCAAGCTGCTCGAACTCGCCTCCGGCACGCACACCCTGCGCATCGCCGCCGACGGACCCGAGAAGCAGAAGCTCTCCCTGCTGGACGACGCCGCCGAGTACAGCCTCATCCACAACGGCGACGACGTATGGGCCTACGACAGCGCCTCGAACGAGGTGTACCACGCCACCGGCGCCGCGGACGAGGCCGAGGGCGACGTTCCCGAGGACGTGCCCGCCACTCCCCAGGAGCTGGCCGAGGAGGCGCTGAAGGCCGTCGACGACACGACGTCGGTGACCGTGGACGGAACCGCGCAGGTCGCCGGGCGGGACGCGTACAAGCTGGTCGTCAAGCCGAAGGCGTCCGCTTCGACGGTCGGCCAGATCTCGATCGCGGTCGACGCGAAGACGGGGCTGCCGCTGAAGTTCACGCTGACCCCGGCGAGCGGCGGCGCGGCCGTCGTCGACGCGGGCTTCACCCAGGTCGACTTCGCCAAGCCGAGCGCCTCGACCTTCGACTTCAAGCCGCCGAAGGGCGCCGAGGTCACCGAGGCCGATGAGATCGAGTCCGAGGGGCACCACGACAGCTCCATCGACGGGTACCGCGACCACGCCACCGACGGGCATCACGACAACTCGGCCGAGCTCGACGGACTCGACGGGCTGAAGGTCATCGGTGAGGGCTGGGACGCCATCGCCGAGTTCGACTCCGGCACGGGAGGTATGCCTTCCGCCGAGACCGGCAACGGTGACTTCGACGGGTTCATCAACTCCCTCGGCGACCAGGTCTCCGGCGAGTTCGGCAAGGGTACGGTCTTCTCCACCCGCCTGATCAACGTGCTCATCACGGACGACGGCAAGGCGTACGCCGGTGCGGTCACCAAGGAGGCGCTGGTGAAGGCGGCCGACGCGGCGCGGTAAGTCCCGTACGGCAGACCGTTACGGCAGATCCGTACGACTGGCCGTTACGGCAGATCCGTACGACAGGCCGTTACGGAGATCCGTACGAAAGTGTCGTGCGACTGTCCCGTACGACGAGCGTGAATCGAGGTAGTCGATGGAGGAGCTGTCCGCCGCGGACACGGACAGGGGCGACGCGGACACGGCCGACTCGGTCGTGATCGCCACCCGTGCGCTGACCAAGCGCTACCGCGGCGGACAGCTCGCCGTGGACGGGCTCGACCTCACCGTCCCGGCGGGCAGTGTTTTCGGCTTCCTCGGCCCGAACGGCTCGGGTAAGACCACCACCATCCGCATGCTGATGGGCCTGATCGAGCCGACCTCCGGCACGGCGCGGGTCCTGGGATGGCCCATGCCCCGTGCCACGCGCACCGTACTGCCGCAGGTCGGCGCCCTCATCGAGGGGCCCGCGCTGTACGGCTTCCTCTCCGGCCGGGACAACCTGACCCGGTACGACTCTGCCGACCCGACCGCCGACCCGCGCACCCGGCGTACGCGGGTCGCCGCCGCGCTGGACCGGGTCGGGCTGACGGCCGCCGCGGGCAAGAAGGCGAAGGCGTACTCGCTCGGGATGAAGCAGCGGCTGGGGCTGGCGGCGGCGCTGCTCCAGCCGCGCAGGCTTCTCGTCCTGGACGAGCCGACGAACGGGCTCGATCCGCAGGGGATGCGCGAAATCCGGGCTCTCGTACGGGAGCTGGCCTCCGACGGCACCACCGTCTTCCTCTCTTCCCACCTCCTCGACGAGATCGAACAGGTGTGCACGCATGTCGCCGTCATGGCGCAGGGGCGGCTGATCACTCAGGGCCCGGTGGCCGAGCTCGCGGCCGGGGCGCGCGGGCGGCTCGTCGTCACCACGCCCGATGTGACGGACGCGGCCCGGGTGCTCAAGGAACAGGGCGTCGGGGATGTCGTCGTAGGGGAGGAGCGGGTGACCGGTGAACCGCCGGACCGCGAACTCGCCGAGGTGAACGCCGCGTTGGTGGGCGCCGGGGTGCGTGTGCGGGGCTTCGGGGTCGAACGGGCCTCCCTGGAGGACGCGTTCGTGGCGCTGACGGGGGAGGGCTTCGATGTCGCAGGTTGAGACACCCGCAGCAGCCGCCCGTACCCCCAGCCGGCTGTGGACCTTCGGCCTCTTCCGCAGCGAACTGCTGACGACCTTCCGCCGCTGGCGCACGCTCGCGCTGCTCGCCGTGCTGGCGGCCGTACCGATCCTCGTGGGCGTGGCCGTCAAGATCGAGACGAGCGACGGTTCGTCCGTCGGAGGCGGTGGCGGAGGCGGCGAGGGACCGGCGTTCATCGCGCAGATCACCAACAACGGACTGTTCCTCGTCTTCACGGCGCTCGCCGCCACCCTCCCCTTCTTTCTCCCGATGGCGATCGGGGTGATCGCGGGGGACGCGATCGCGGGCGAGGCGAACGCCGGCACCCTCCGCTATCTGCTCGTGTCCCCGGCGGGCCGTACGCGACTGCTGCTCACCAAGTACGCGACGACGCTGACGTTCTGCCTGGTGGCCACGCTGGTCGTGGCGGCCTCGGCGCTGGCCGTCGGCGCGCTGCTCTTCCCGCTGGGCGAGCTGACGACGATCTCGGGGACGAGGATCAGCTTCGCGGAGGGGCTGGGCCGGGCGCTGCTGATCGCTCTGGTCGTGGCCGCGTCACTGATCGGGGTGGCGGCGCTGGGCCTGTTCATCTCGACGCTCACCAACAGCGGCATCGCGGCGATGGCGACGACGGTCGGGCTCCTCATCACCATCCAGATCCTCGACCAGATCCCCCAGCTCCACGCCCTCCAGCCGTACTTCTTCTCGCACTACTGGCTGTCGTTCGCCGACCTGATGCGCGAGCCGGTGTACTGGGACGACCTGGTCAAGAACCTCGGCCTGCAGAGCCTGTACGCGGCGGTCTTCGGCTCGGCGGCGTGGGCACGGTTCACGACGAAGGACATCACCGCGTAGCCGGTCGCCATAAAGCCGAGGCCCCCCTGCCCCACACCACCGACACGCCACCGGACCGCTTACGGCGTCCTCCCGGTGAGGCGGGCCAGCGCCGCGGTCTCACGCGGTGGCGGCCCGGTGAGGTCGGCGAGGCGCCAGGCGGGCATCCAGGGCACGCGGTGGACGTCGACGACGGAATCGAACGCCTTGACCCGCTGGGCGAGCGGGCGGGGCAGCCGCCCGGGTGCGTCCGCGACCAGGACGACGGAGTCGAGGTCGAGCCCCGGCGGCGCCTCGCCCCGCCGGAACAGCTCCAGCGTGTACATGACGGCGTCGAGGCCCGTGGCGTGCGTACGCCCCACGAGGAGCACCGACGTCGGCTCCCCGTGCTCGGGCCGGGGCCAGTTCCGCCCCGCGTCGTGTCCGCCGAAGACGGTCGCGAGCGTGGTCGCTCCGGCTCCGCCGTGTGTGGCGACCCAGGCGAACCGCCGCGCGCTCGCGGTGAGCGGTACGGGAGCCGCCCGCTCCGGCCGCTGCTCCGGCTCGGCGACCGGCCCGCGTATCCAGATCTCCGGCCCGCTCACTCCGCGCTGCGCCATCGCCCTCTCCTCCTCGTCGACCCGTCGACCCGTCGATCTTCATGGTGCGGGCGCGGTCACCGGAAGCGGGCTGCCGGCACCTGGGACGAGCTTGTGACGCCGCAGTGACGTGCGCGGCGCGGGTGAACGGCGAGACTGGATCGACGGTCCTCACGGACAGTCCTCAACCGGCAGGAACCGGAGCGGATTTCACCACGTCGTCGCAGAGGGGGGCAGAAGTCCGACGGGGCGGGGGACGCGTGACACACGTGGGCGAACGTCTGTCCGACCGACCCGAGTGAGGGAACGATGTCTCGACTCAGCCGCGAACAGAAGCGGGAACTCAAGCGGACGGGGTCCGAGACGGTGCCCCCGATCGACGTACGGGTCTCCGCCGAGGGCAGCGCGACGGTGGGCGGCGTGCCTGTGCCCGCGGCCGAGCCCCTCCACGCCGCCGTCCTCGACCACCTCCACCGCCTCGCTCTCGCCACGGGCCACCCCGTCCTCGCCACGGTCCACGACGAACGGATCGGGTACGTCGTACCGCTCCAGGTGTACGTCGACGGGTCCAGCCAGTACACAGGTGAGCCGGTCCGGGTGAGCGAGCCGGCGCAAGCCGCGCTCCCGCCCCCGGAGCCCGCCGAGCAGCCGCGACCACAGCCCCCGGCCGATCCTCAGCCGAAGCGCGAGCCCACGACGATGCCGCTCGGCGCCGCACCGCAGCCCGAGCCCTCACACGCCCCAACCCCGTCGACATTCGTCCTGCGCGCGCTCCCGGACCCGCAGCCCGGCCCCCCATCCGGAGAGTTCGGCCCCGCCCCCCTCGTCGAGGAGGAAACCGCCCCCAAGCCCGCCCCCGTACGGGAGTTCGCGGTGGCCGAGGCGGTGGTGGACGCAGTGGAGGCGGAGGACGCGCCGCCGTCGCCCTTCTCCGC
Source organism: Streptomyces sp. NPDC002845 (assembly GCF_053591955.1). Taxonomy (NCBI): domain Bacteria; kingdom Bacillati; phylum Actinomycetota; class Actinomycetes; order Kitasatosporales; family Streptomycetaceae; genus Streptomyces; species Streptomyces sp. NPDC002845. The sequence continues at coordinate 98,970 of NZ_JBSFUU010000033.1, forward strand.
GCAGATCACTCACATCAACGCGGCCGTGAAGACGGGCCGTATCGGCGAAGCCGCACAACTGTCCGAGCACACCGTGGCGGAGGCGACCGCGAGGTACGGCCCGGAACACCCGGAGGTCCTGCGCCTGCGCGAACTGACCGCGTACATCGCCTACTTGGCCGGGGACGCCCTCAGGTCCTTCCACCTCTCCCTCGACCTCGCCCGCCTCCGCCGCCACCTCCGCGACCCCCGCGCCGCCTACGGCAATGTCCAGAGCGCCGCTGCGGCCTGGCGCGCCGTTCGCGACCCTCTCCAGGGCCTGAACCTCGGCCACGACCTCATCACCGTATGGACCGAACTGGCCTCCGAACCCGGCCCCGCAGCCGACGACACGGAACAACTCCAGTCCGCCCGCACCCGCATGGGCCGCCTGGCCAACCGCGCCCAAATCCCCAACGACAATCCCTACGCCCGAGGCCAGTAGCCGAACCGCCACCCCCACCACGCCCCTCACGACCCGCAGCCGCGCGACGACGGAAGGGGTGGCGCCGGTACGTCAACGCCCGTCGCATACAGAGGGCTCGACCAACCGGCCTCCTGTCACCCCCGAGCCGTCCGTCCACACGCGACGGGCGTGACCTACCGGCGCCGCCCCGACCCACTCCCCGGCGGCAGGCGACCGGGGCCCCGACCACCCACCGCCAGCAGGCCGACAGGCACCCGGCGGCTACGCCGGCAACTCCCACACCGCATAAGCCAGCGCATCCTTGAAGGTCTTCTCGATCACGGGGTCGTCGTAGACGAAATAACCGGGGTTCGGCGAGCCGATCATGTCGGCGTTCAGATAGCCGCTGACCCGGGCGCGGTTCGCGGCGGAGAGGTTGCTGACGTAGTGGCGCGACCCGACCAGGCCCAGTTCCTCCGCGCCCCACCAGGCGAACCGCAGATGCTTCGTGGGCTGATACCCGGCTCGTGAGACGGCCGGCGCCACTTCCAGGACGGCCACGGACACGGACCCGCTATCGCTGATGCCGGGGCCCGACGTGACGCTGTCCAGGTGTGACCGGGCGCCGCGGTGGCCGCCGCCTCGGGGGTGGCCGCGGCCTCGGGGCGGGGGCCGCCCCGGCTTACGACTTCGTATCCACCGAAGCGCCCTCAGCCCTCACCACCGCCGCAGACACCCCGCCCCCGCCAGCCCTGACCGCCCGCCCCGCTCGCCGAGCCGTACGCAACGCGTCCCAGGTCAGCAGGGACAGGGCCAGCCAGACCAGCGCGAAACCCGCCCAGCGCTCGGGCGGCATGGCCTCGCGGAAGTAGAGGACGCCGAGCAGGAACTGGAACACGGGCGCCAGGTACTGCAGCAGCCCCAGCGTGGACAGCGGCACCCGGATCGCGGCGGCCCCGAAGCAGACGAGCGGAAGCGCGGTCACCACACCGGTCGCGGCGAGGAGGGACGCGTGCCCCAACCCCTCCGTGCCGAAGGTGGACGAGCCCCGCGACCCCAGCCACAGCAGATAGACCAGGGCGGGCAGGAACTGGATCGCGGTCTCCGCGGCGAGCGACTCGATCCCGCCGAGGTCGACCTTCTTCTTCACCAGCCCGTACGTGGCGAACGAGAAGGCGAGGCAGAGGGAGACCCAGGGCGGCTGTCCGTACCCGATGGTGAGGACGAGGACGGCCGCGAAGCCGATGCCGACCGCGGCCCACTGCACGGGCCGGAGCCGCTCCTTCAGCAGCAGGACGCCTATGGCGATGGTGACCAGCGGGTTGATGAAGTACCCGAGGGAGGCCTCCACCACCTGTTCGTTGTTCACGGCCCAGATGTAGACGCCCCAGTTGAGGGTGATGACCGTCGCCGCGACGGCGATCAGACCCAGTCTGCGTGGCTGCCGCAGCAGCGCGGCGGCCCAGGACCAGCGCCGCAGCACGATCAGCGCGACGCCGACGAAGACGAGGGACCACGCCATCCGGTGGGCGAGGATCTCCACAGAGCCGGCGGGTTTGAGCAGCGGCCAGAAGAGCGGGACGAGGCCCCACATCCCGTATGCCGCGAAGCCGTTCAGCAGCCCTATTCGGTGTTCGCCCTTCGACTGCCCGGCCACCGGCCCCCTCCTTCTCCCGCGACCGCGTCCGCGCGGCCTCCAAGAAGGTAACGCCGAGCGCCCTCGCCTGTCATGCCCGTATCGCTATACGGTCATGACAGGCGAGGGTTCCCCGGGGGAGTGGGGCTCGAAGGGCCCTGAGAGGCGGACTCGCGGTCAGTCGCAGCGGACCCGTGATCGGTCGAAGCGGACCCTGATCCGATCAGCCGAAGCGGACCTGGACCCGGGGGCGGGGCGGGGCGGGGCGGGGCGGGGCGGGCCGGGCCGCGCCTCAGGCCTTCAGCGCCGCGGCGATGGAGTCCGCGATCGGCGTGGTCGGGCGGCCGATCAGGCGGGACAGGTCTCCGGGGGTGTCGGCCAGTTCGCCCTTCTCGATGGAGACGTCCACGCCCGCGAGAATCTGGGCGAAGCCCTCGGGCAGCCCGGCGCCGGTCAGGATGCCGACGAAGGCCTCGGCGGGGACGGCGTTGTAGACGATCTCCTTGCCGGTCTGCTTGCTCAGCTCGGCGGCGTACTCGGCGAAGCCCCACGCGACGTCGCCGCTCAGCTCGTACGTCTTGTTCTCGTGGCCCTCGCCGGTGAGTACGGCGACGGCGGCGGCCGCGTAGTCGGCGCGGGAGGCGGAGGCGAGCTTGCCGTCACCGGCCGCCTGTACGACGGCGTTGTACTCCAGTACCGGGGCGAGCTGCTCGGTGTAGTTCTCGTTGTACCAGCTGTTGCGCAGCAGCGCGTAGGGCAGACCGGACGCCAGGAGCGCCTCCTCGGTGCCCCGGTGGTCGTCGGCGAGCGCGGCCGTCAGGGTGCCGGGCGCGCTGGTGTAGGCGAGGAGCGCGACCCCGGCCGCCTTCGCGGCGTCGATCACGACCTGGTGCTGGGCGACCCGGCCCTTGTCGACCTCGCTGCCGGAGATGAGGAGCACCTTGTCGCCGGCGGAGAAGACGTCGCCGAAGGTCTCGGGGGTGTTGTAGTCGGCGACGGCGATCTTCACGCCGCGCGCCGCGTACCCGGCGGCCTTTTCCTCGCTGCGCACGACGGCGGTGATCTGGTCGGCCGGAACCTTCTCCAGCAGACCCTCGATGACGAAACGGCCGAGGTTTCCCGTGGCTCCGGTGACGACGATGCTCATGACTCACTACTCCTTGTGGGGTGTCTGTGGCACTAACCCTAGGGCAGGCACTAACTCTGCGAAAGTACCCACTTTGAAGTAAGGTACTGGCATGGTCGTAAGTAGTGCAGGCAGTGCAGCAGTCACCAAGAGCACAACAGCCGCCCGGACCCCGTTCGACACCGGCGAGGCGATGTGCCCCCACCGGCTGGTCCTGGAGCATGTGACCAGCCGCTGGGGCGTCCTGGTCCTCATCGAGCTCATGGACCGCCCGTACCGCTTCAGCGAGCTGCGCCGGGCGATCGGCAGGGTGAGCGAGAAAATGCTCACCCAGACGCTCCAGACCCTCGAACGCGACGGCCTCGTCCACCGCGAGGCCCAGCCGGTCATCCCACCGCGCGTCGACTACTCCCTCACCGACCTCGGCCGCGAAGCCGCCGAACAGGTGCGCGCGCTGGCCGACTGGACGGCGCGGCGGATGGACGAGGTGCAGAAGGCGCGCGAGATGTACGACGCGGCCAGAGCACAGCTCTGAGCAGGGATGATGCCCCTGTTTGCGGCTGACTGAACGAATGTCCACGGCGCCCGAGGGGCACATACGGGGCAGGGCACTGGCCGACGTACAAGCCACGTCCTTCCATGCGCCCCCTCTCCGCCTCCCGCGCCCGCTTGCGTCGCCGGGCACGCTGGAGGCGGGGTGGTTTCGCCCACCGTGCGCCGGCCCGCCCATGCCACTTGTCGGCGCACGGCCACCGGATCCGAGGGGTTTCCTTGCCATGGCCACACTGACTCCGGCCGTCAGGAGGATCGGTTCGGCGGTGGTGGCGGGGCTTGGCCTGATGCGGGCTCCCTTCGCACGCGACAGCCGCCGCAGGCGTCAGGAGGAACTCACACTGGAACTCCTCGGCAAGGTCACGCTCGTGGCCGAGGGGATCGACCGCTTGGTGGAGGAGATCCATCGCGCGAACCTGATCCAGCACTACCGGCTCACCGCGGATCAGCTGGGGTCGGCGATCGAGGACCCCTCGCTCGCCGCGGCCCTGAGCACGCTGGACGGTCTCTCCGAGGCGAAACGGCGTCAACTGCTCTTCGTCAACCGTCAGTACGGGAGCACGCTGCTGGGCCACCGCGTCGGCGCGCTGGACTGGGGCGAACTGATCGGCACCCTGCGGGTGCTGGCCCGCAACGACGTCTTCGCGGAGTACTGGGACCGGACGGCCGAACACCGCAGGAGCCTGCCGGAGGACTCCCTGGAGGCGCGGGTAGGCCAGGTTCTCGACGCCATCGTCGAGGAACTGGCCGACGACCCCGAGGTGTGGTGGGTGGTGGGACCCGTCCTGGCGCCCGAGCACACGCCCGCGCCCGACCGCGCACCCGGGGCGGCATCCGGGCACGGGCCCGCGTCCGGGGCGGCATCCGGGCACGCGCCCGCGTCCGAAACGGGCACTGCGCCCGACCCTGCCTCCGGAACTCCTGCCGACTGACCTGATTGGACGCGTCCGACAGGCATGTTATGGATCATCTCGGGCGAGAATTTTCCGGGGTCGGCGTGACCCCGGGGTGCGTCACTCGTTATTGGGCGTCACCCCAAGAAGCGGGGCTTCTACAGCTCCGAACGAGAGGGGATCGCCCTGTTGCGCAATGAGCTCTCGTCCATGCGTATCACCCGTCGGCTCGGAGACTCCCCCCGGAAAAGAGGCAGCTATTCGGGGGAGACCTGCCCGGACCTGTTCGAGCTGAGCGACGGCAGTTTCGCCGTCATCGGCACCGAAGCCACCGCCGCCCTCGACCCCCATCTCCCCTCCGACGCCGCACGAGCCGACTACGAACGCATCGTCGTCATTACCCGCGAGACCCTCATCCGCGCCAAGAAGGACATCCCTGACGAGTAAGGAATCCTTGACGAGTAAGGGCATCCCCGACGAGTGACGACGCGCCGGGCCGGGCTTCCGTGCCGGGCCGGACTACCGGACTGTCAGGGCCCGGGTGCCGTACACCTGACAGGTGTACGGCACCCGGGCCCTCAGCAGCTTCTCCTCAGCCCACGACAGTCCACGTATCCCCACCCGCCAGCAGCGCCGCCAGGTCGCCCTTGCCGTTCTGCTCGATGGCCGTGTCGAGCTGCTCGGTCATCTGGGTGTCGTACACCGGACGCTCGGCGGAGCGGAACACGCCGA